>LOES01000101.1 GCA_001515955.1 Clostridia bacterium BRH_c25
TTGGAGACTTGTTCCTGTTTCAGGCCTTTGTTGTAATCGGTTCAAGAATATCTATGCTTATAATGTCTGTTGTACCGCCAATTACAGCGATTACAGGCTACTTCCTCATGGGGGAGAGAATAACCTTATTGTCCGCGGTGGGAATGTTTATTACTATTTCAGGTATTACGCTTGTAATTCTTAGCAGGAGTACTGATGATAAAAAGATAAGGCTTTCTCATCCGGTAAAAGGCTTGACATATGCTTTTATTGGAGCTTTGGGACAGGCCCTCGGACTTGTTTTCAGCAAGCTTGGTATGGGCTCGTATAATCCTTTTGCAGCTACTCAGATAAGGGTTATTGCTGCAATTATAGGTTTTGTTATTGTAATTACCGTATCAAAAAACTGGGGAAAGCTTGGAGCTGCTATAAAGGATCAGAGAGCTATGAAATTCATAAGTCTTGGTTCGTTTTTCGGACCCTTCCTTGGAGTGTCGTTTTCACTGATTGCTGTTCAGCACACAACAACCGGGATAGTGTCGACAATCACTTCGATATCACCGATACTTATAATTCCTGTATCAATACTGATGTTTAAGGAGAAGGTACTGAAAAAGGAAATACTCGGCGCATTTATAACCATAGCAGGAGTAGCGATGTTATTTTTGTAGACAAAAATGAAAGCACAAAAGTCTGAGTTAATTTGAGCAATATTTAAATACACAGAGTAAATTGCCTTAAATCTGTAAATTCTACCCATAAAATAGTTTGATAACCAATTATGGAAATGATATTATAAGTATAGGTTATGTTGTTATAACAACATAAAGTGATAAACAGCCATGAAGGAGGCATAAACAAATGAATATATTTGATATGGCGCCAAAGTATTCACATATATTCCAGCACTTTGTCGATAAGATTAAGTCCGGAGAGTTAAAGGATGGAGATAAGCTGCCGACAGAGGATGTTCTATGCTCTTATTTTAATGTAAGCAGGATTACCGTGAGAAATGCGTTGAATCAGCTTATGCATGAAGGATATATTATCAAAAAGCACGGAAAGGGCTCCTATGTAAATACAGGAGTAGCAAAAATGCAGCTGAACTCCTTACAGGGCTTTACAGAGGAAATGAAAAGCAGGGGTATGGAGGCTTCTTCAAAAATTCTGGATATTGAACTAATAAATGCTGACAATATTATAGGAAGCAAGCTCCAAATTGAGGAAGGATCAAAGGCCTACTGTATTGAGAGACTCAGATTGGCTAATGATGAGCCCATGTCCATTGAGAAGGTTTATATCCCGTACTATCTGTGCTCTGACCTTGACAGGTATGACCTGACAAAGTCATTGTATGAAATATTGGATAAGAATTACGGGCTATATCCCCAAAAAGCGGAACAATCCATTGAAGCTTCCACCGCAGGGAAAAGAGAACAGGATATTTTAGGAATCAAGCTAAGAGCATCTGTGCTCAAAATAGAAAGAGTTTCATACCTTTCCAACAACACACCCCTGGAGTATGTAACATCTGTATACAGGGGCGACAAGTACATATTCAATGTAACAATATATAAATAAGCTGCTAATTTATATGTAAACACTACACTTCAAATTGTTATACACTATTCATTCATTTATTCACATCATATCAAGTACTATTTCTGAAAAAGTTACCGTACTATATGTTTTGCAATAAACATTCTACATTGAAATTCAAATATTGCAAAAGCATATTCCTTGATTTCATAGGTTGCCTAATTCTTCCTTGAAGCTTCTTTAATGCAACCTATATACAAATTAAATCATTGGAACACCGGCGAGGCTTCTGCCTTCATTGGTGTTGATTAAAATACGGGGAGGGAGACATATGGTTTCACCTGCTAAAACATATTCCGGTACATCTTCTAAGACTAAGAGCCGGTTCAGTCTTGCACGGCAGGAAGAGCTGACAGGATGGCTCTTTATTGCACCAATGCTTATTGGTTTTATGTTTTTTTCTTTTGGGCCTATATTGGCATCCCTAATACTGGCTTTTACAGACTGGAATCTGCTTCAAGCCCCTAAATTCGTAGGGTTTAACAACTTTGCAAGCATGCTTGATGATCAGTATTTCAAGCAATGTATGAGCAATACCTTATACTTTGTTGTCACAATGGTTCCGATAATCCTTACCGTATCCATGGGTCTTGCTATCATACTGAACAAGGATATAAAAGGTAAAGCCTTTTTTCGCTCGGCTTTCTACTTTCCTTCTGTAATATCCACTGTTGCAATAAGTATGGTTTGGCTGTGGGTATTCAGTCCCAGCAACAATGGCTTATTGAATACTCTGCTTGGCAAATTGGGGATGGCAGGGTCAGTAGACTGGCTTGGGAATATGGGCACTGTAAAGCCTGCAATGGTTGCTATGAGAACATGGCAATCCGCAGGTTACTATATGGTTATATTCCTGGCAGGACTTCAAACCATACCCCAGGAGCTTTATGAGGTTGCTGACATAGATGGTGCTTCAAGGTGGAGAAAGCTAATAAATATTACAGTACCCCTTCTCTCGCCCGTAACATTCTTTGTGACAATAATGCTTATGATTGCCGCATTCAATATTTTTGAAGCGATATACATCATGACAGAAGGGGGCCCCGGTGGGGCTACCAACACAATCATGTACTATATTTACCACAACGGTTTCAGACTATATTCCATGGGCTATGCATCCGCATTGGCGTGGGTGCTGTTTCTCATACTGGTGGTTCTTACTGCGGTACAGTTCAAGCTGCGCAAAGATGAAGCCAATTAGGTGGGGGTGAATATGTGATTATATTGAAGAATAAAGAGAAAAAACTAAGAAAACTTATATTATATATTGCACTTATATTGGTTTCCATTACTATGATATACCCTTTCATATGGGCAGTTTCAGCTTCATTTAAAACAATTCAGCAGTTATTCAACGGAAATCCCCTGGATCTTGTACCAGATCCTGCAAGACCGCAAAATTACAGTGATGCATGGAATTACGTGCCCTTCGGCAGATTTCTTCTGAATACTATGTTTGTATCGGGTTTTGTAACCATAGCACAGCTTATTATAGGTTCAATGGCAGGGTATGCATTTGCCAGGCTTAATTTCCGGGGGAAGAATATTATTTTTATGGCTTTGCTTGGAACAATGATGGTACCTGGACATGTAACCCTTATCCCTAATTATGTACTTATGAGATATCTGGATTGGCTCAATAAATATCAGGCTTTGCTTATACCGCCTGTTTTTAACGGTATTTGTGTCACAGGTATGTTTCTTATGAGGCAGTATTTCTTCTCAATACCGAAGGAACTGGAGGAAGCGGCTATTATTGACGGCTGTTCCAGGATAAAGGTTTTCCGGAAAATAATAATACCAAATGCGAAGCCCGCCCTTGCGACCTTCGCAATCATTGCCTTCAATGCACAATGGAATGCATTTTTGTGGCCTCTTATTGTTATTAATGATGTAAACAAAATGCCTGTACAAGTCGGACTCTCATACTTCAGAGGTGTTGCTTCAACTAATTGGGGGGTTCTGCTGGCGGGAACCACAATATCAATTGTGCCTGTAATAATCGTATTTTTATTGTTCCAGAAATATTTTGTCAAGGGAATGCTTACATCGGGCTTTGGGGGCAAGTAGGCCCAAGTAGTATAAAAATGAAGGGAGACGGTAGAAAAATCTAAAAAAACCTGAGGAATATATAATGAAGGAGGAGAAATATGAGTAAGTCAACGAGAAAGCTTACAGCTGTTGCAATCATTTTAGTCCTTGTATTTGCAATGGCCGGCTGTTCGAAGGCTGCAGAAGCTCCTGCGGCAGAAACAGCTGCAAAACCTACAGAGGCACCGGTGGAAAAAACAAAAGTCAGAGTAACGTCATGGTGGAATTATACCGATTCAAAACCTCTGCAGCAGCTTAAAGCAGGTTTTGAAGCAAAAAATGCGGATTATGAACTTGTATTTGAACAGATTCCAACCCAATATGCGGATAAGGTGCTGGCTGTTGTTGCAGGAGGCGGGGATCAAGTCCCTGATGTTATGATGCTTGCTATGGACAGGATACCTCAATTTGCAAAGGCAGGAGCAATACAACCCCTTGACGGTCTTATGAACGAAGAATACAAAAACAGTCTGTACCCTGTAGTTTTTGACGCGGTCAAATTCGATGGGAAGGTCTATGCAGCACCCAGAGATATAACATCCTTTGTAATGTTCTGCAACAAGAAGCTTTTTGATGAAGCAAAGGTTGCTATACCCGAGGAAGGCTGGACTTGGGAGGATTTCTTAAGCATATCAAAGAAGCTGACTAAAGTTGAAGGAGGAAATGCAGTACAGTGGGGATACTATTTCCCCAAATATCACGATACCGTATTTACATGGCTTATACAAAACGGAGCAGCCTATACGACTCCGGACGGGAAGGAAGGGACTCTCAGCAAGCCTGAGGGCAAGGCTGCATTAAAATTTCTGCAGGATCTGGTATTGAAGCATAAGGTATGCCCTACGGAAACAGAGGCAAAACAGTTCGGGACTGATTCTTCAGCGGCATTTATAGCAGGAAAGGTTGCTATGCAGATTGGCGGGCTTTCAATGTCTGTTGCCCTGGATAAAAACAATGTTGATTATATGATGGTACCGCTGCCCAAAGGAGCAAAACAGGCAAGTACTGCTTTTGTAAATGCATGGACAATGCCGAAGGGAGCAAAAAATGCTGAAGCTGCTTGGAAGGTAATAGAGTATTTTTCAAGCAAGGAAGGACAGCAGATCGTACTTGACACAAAAATGGGCCTTCCGGCAAGCAAGGATGTTGATGTAAAAGGGTTCCTGCAGCAAAGACCCGACAACAAGTCGCTTACGGACGCCCTTGCTTACAGTATACCCTTCCAGACCTTTGAAAACAGTGCAAAGTACTATGATCTGGTAAAAAACAATCTTGATCTGGTATGGCTGGGAGAAAAGTCTGTTGATGCCGCTGCAGATGAAATAGATAAGAATGCAAAGGATGTACTGTCAGGAAAGTAAAAGAAAACACAGGGTATTCTCCCTTCCCGTCCAGGGGGGGATATCCTGTTTGTATTAATTACTGGAGGTGTTGAATTGATAGAAAACAGGAAATATCTTGACACTGTTACAGAGCTTCTGAGTAACATAGAGGAAACACAGCTGGAAAGTATTGAAAAAGCCGCATCCTGTATCAAGAAATCCCTGGACGGCGGGGGTGTGCTGCATGCTTTTTCTACCGGGCATTCCCACATGCTTGTGGAGGAGATATTCTACAGAGCAGGGGGCCTGGTTCCTGTCAATCCGATACTGGATCCGGCAGTCATGCTTCATGAGGGCGTGATAAAGAGCACTAATCTGGAAAAACTCGACGGATATGCAAGGGTGATATTTAACAATCAGGATCTGAGGCAGGGGGAGCCGATTGTTATAATCTCAAATTCGGGTATCAATCCTGTACCGGTAGAGATGGCAATGCTGGCAAAGGAAAGATCTATGAAGGTAATAGCAGTAACCTCCTGCAGCATATCAGGAAGCTCCTCCTCAAGGCACCCATCGGGAGCCAGGCTCATGGATATTGCCGATATTGTACTTGATAACTGTATAAGCAGCAGTGATGCCTCAATAAAGGTGGAGGAAACAGGGCAGATGGTTGCTGCAGTTTCAACAATTGCAGGAGTATACATTCTTCAAAGAGTGATTATTGCTGTTGTCAACAGGTATACCGGGAAGGGAGAGATTCCGCCGGTGTTTATGTCTGCCAATGTGAAAGGCGGTTATGAATTTAATGAAAATCTTATAAACAAATATAAAACAAGAATTAAGGGATTTTGATCATGAGTTATTATGTAGGAATTGACGGAGGCGGCAGTAAGACTGAGCTGATTATAGGAGAAACCGGCGGAAGGATAATAAAACATGTTGTAGGTGACAGTTCCAATTCTTCATCCATAGGGATTATAAAGGCCCGTGAAAGTATAACTGGAATTCTTGCTTATGCTTTGGGAAGTATCGGAGCAGAGGAGATCGGTTTTATATCTGTCTGCATACCGGGTATAAAAGACTATTGGAAGGATATAGAGTTGTTCGGTGAACTGGCCAATAAAGGGAGAGCCCTGATAACAGGAGATGAAGACAATTCCTTTTACGGTGCCCTTGTAAAGGATCAGGGGATTGTAATACTCAGCGGTACCGGTTCCTTCGCCACAGGGATAAACAGTAAAGGAGACAAGCTGACTGTCGGAGGCTGGGGCCCATTGCTGGGTGATGAGGGCAGCGGGTATTATATGGGTATAAAGGCAATAAAGGCAGCAATCAGCCGCTATGAGGCTTCGGGCTCCGACACTGTCTTGTTCGGAGAGGTAATGGAATGCTTTGGAATTAATGATATTGATCTTCTGAAATCAGTAGTCTATAAGAACGGGCTTCAAACCAGGAAAATAGCTTCACTGGGAAAAGCGGTGCTTAAAGGTGCCAGGGCAGGGGACAAAGTATGCCTGGATATAATAAGTGAAAGTGCGGAGCAGTTATATAAAATGGCTGAAACAATTATCCGGAGGCTCAAGATGACCGATATCGGGTATGAGCTTTGTCTGACCGGCGGTATAAGCTGTTTTGGAGATTATATGCTTGCTCCACTTACAAACATGGTAAATGCAAAATATAAGAATATAAAAGTAGTTAAACCTCAATTCAATCCAGGGGTAGGAAGTCTTATACTGTCTTATATAAAAAGCGGAATTGAGCTGACGGACATACTAAAAGAAAATCTCAGAACTTCATATGAAGGAGTTGAAATGTATGTTATGCAATAAATATTTTGAAAATATGAAAACGCTATTGGAAAAGATAGAGAATACACAAATGGAAGCAATAAAAAAAAGTGCGGAAGTTATTGCCGGATCTCTCACAAGCGGCGGGATATGGCACCTTTATGACACAGGGCATATGCTTATGCATGAGGCTGTAGGAAGGACAGGGGGGCTGATGGCAGTACGTCCGGTATATGTGGAAGTGGAGGTGAGAAATCCAACAAGGAATAGAATAAACACAGAAAAGACCAATGTATATCTTGACGGAATAGCAGGGCTTCCCGAGTTTATAATCGGAAAAGCAAATATGGAGCCCGGGGACGTACTCATGATCGGATCAGTGTCCGGCAAAAACATACTTCCGGTAGAACTGGCAATAAAAGCGCGGGAGAAAGGTATTGCAACCATAGCATTGACCTCGGTGGAATACTCCGGAGCATTGAAATCGGCCCACTCTTCCGGGAAGAGGCTTTATGAGGTATGCGACATAGTACTTGACAACTGCAGTAATGTAAGCGATACTTTAGTACCCGTGGAAGAGCTTGAAATGGGCATATGTCCCTCATCGGGAATTGCAGCTTCATATATAATGTGGGCAGTACAGTCTGAGGTTATTGAGCTTATGCTTAAGGCGGGCAAAGCACCTCATGTTTATCTGAACAATCATATGCCCGGGGCATCTCAGATAAATAACAAGGCATGGGCCGAATATGAGAAATACGGATATTAACTGGAGGCGGCATATATGATAAAAACCATGGAAAACAACATGCTTTCAATATCCTTTGATACAGACACCCTTTCAGTCACTTCACTAAGAAACAAAATATCCGGTGACGAGTATATAAAATCTGAAAATACTGCTGAGATATTTTCTCTTACCTGTCTGGACAGCGGTAATAACCTGGTCAGGCTGGTTCCTGAAAATGTCCTGGGGCTTGAGCTTCACCGGAAGGGGCATATGCAGTACATGAAAATAGGCTTCGAAGTAAACGGTATAAGTGCAGATGCTGTATTATCGCTGGAGGATGCAGATGATAGAATAAAGTGGGGAATAGATATCAGTAACAATAGTGAGGTTGAAATAGTAGAAGTCCTGTATCCCAGGCTCAGGGGGATAAGTCTTGGCAAGACCCACGAAGATGATGTTATTGTTTATCCTCATCATGGAGGAGAAAGAACGCAAAACCCGGTGGAAGAATATTTACAGCCCTGTTTTACTGAGCTGTGGAGAGCCGGTACAAAAAAGGACGGAGAGGTTTATTACAGGGAGATTAACTACTGCGGCCTTGCTTCAATGATGTGGATGTATTACTTTGACAGGGAAAACGGATTCTACATAAGCTCATATGATGATGATTTTTACCTGACAGGGCTCAGAGTGGAGACAATGGGACCGGGAAAGAGCCCATGGATGGGTTTCGCCATTAGAAAGTATCACAGGATCAAACAAAATGACAGTTGGAATTCAAAGCCCTATATAGTATCGGTAAACTGTAAGGATTGGCATTGGGGAGCGAAGGAATATAGAAACTGGATCGATCAACATATAAAAATGCCTGAGAACCCCAAATATATGGATAATGAATATACGCTGATGAACATGTACAAATTCAGGCGGGAAGGCCAGATATACTACAGATTTGAAGACATACCCGAACTCTTTGATAAAGCGAAAAGCTATGGGATAAACCACTTTTTCATGGCAGGCTGGAACAGGCAGGGGTTTGACCAGAACTATCCGGAATACTATCCTGATCTGGAGCTGGGTACATCCATGGATTTGTACAGGGGAGTGGAGTATATAAACAGCAAGGGCGGGGTGCCTACTTTTTATATAAATGCCAGAATCTTTGACATAAATTCGGATTATTTTGATACTCTGGGGAAGCGCCTGGCAATCAAGCTCAACGACGGAAATATGATAAATGAACAGTATGGTGAATATAAATTTACCGTTTCCTGTCCCGGCAATAAGGAATGGCAGAAGATGATAATAGATACAGCCTGCTGGATGGCAAAAAGCTATAACGCAAAAGGAATGTACCTTGATCAGCTGGGCTCTGCGGAACCCTATCCTTGCTATGACAGCAGCCATTCCCATGAAGATATAGGCCTTTTCAACAAAGGATACCTTAATGTGCTTAAAACTTTGAAAGACAGGTTGTATGAACTGAATTCCGATACCTTCCTTATGATAGAAAACTGCGGGGACATATACGGAAGCTATGTGTGGGGGAGCCTGACCTGGAACGGCGAAATACGCGATGAATACTTCAATCTTTTTAAGTACACCTTCCCCGAGTATGTGCAGGTAAATATGATAAATCCCAAGATTACTGACGATGTGGAATTCAGAAAGGCTAAATATTATAAGGATGTTGAAAGGGCGCTGACACTGGGGTCTGTATTGTGGGCAAATCCCGTCGTAAAGTTTCATGAGGGAGATGAAGAGCTTCTGGAATACCTGAAGAAGGCCATAGAATTCAGGAAGCAGATCAATCCATACGTGACCGGCTGCCGTTTCATGGATGAAGAGGGTATAGCATTTATTTCCGGCGGGATAAAGGTTACCGGATGGAAAGGCAATAGCGGTGAAGAGCTTTATATCATCGGCAACAATGAGGGTAAAGGCGGGTATTTTGAGCTGCAGTACAGTGCAGCAGAGCTAAGGCTGTACTCAATAGAAAAGGGCTTTTTAGAGCCTGTATGGGAAAAGACCGGAAGTGGTATACGGATAATTGCACCGGAGTGCAGGGTTTCTTTTGCAATTGTTACGCCAAAGGAGGACATATGAAGCTTACGGTGCTTGGAAATTACGGGACCTTTCCCGGCGCAGGGGGAGCCTGTTCGGGGTACCTGCTGCAGCAGGGGAATGTAAATATATTGATCGACTGTGGAAACGGCGTTATGAGCAGACTGCAGAAATACTGCAGAATTGAAGACCTGGATGCAATAGTACTGTCGCATTTGCACAGAGACCACACCTCGGATATGCATGTATTGAAATATGCCGTGGAAACAAAACGAGCCTACGGCACGATGAATAGGGCTATTGAAGTATATGCACCCGGAACACCAAGAGCTGAATATAAAAGCCTGACATATAAAAATGCTTTTAAACTGTCAACGGTTTCTGGTGGTATGGAGGTCATTATCAAGAATTTGAAATTTAGATTCTTCAAAATGAAGCACACTGTGGAAAGCTACGGAATGAGAATAGAAAGCGGAGGGAAGGTACTGTCCTATACAGGAGACACAATGCCCAACAAGAATATAGTTCCAATGGCTCAGAATTCCGATCTGTTTATTTGTGAAGCTTCTTCCCTGGAATACATGAAAGATTTTTCAAAGGTGCCTCACCTTACTGCAAGAGAAGCGGCGGAAGCAGCAAAAAAGGCAGATGTAAAAAAGCTGCTTTTAACGCATTTCTGGTTTGAGGAGGATAGCAGAAAGTATCTTGAGGAAGCTGCATCGATATTTCCCGATGCAGTTCTTTCTGAAGAGTTCCGGTGCTATGAAATATAAAGGCTTTGACACCGACAGCATCAAAGCCTTTATATTTATACGAAAACATTTATTCAAGTGTTCAGATCAGCATTTTTTTTTGCAATATCCCGCAAGTAGAATTCTTCAGTAGTGAAAAATTCCTTTGTCTTTAAAGCAACAACACCGGATAATCCTAGTAGTCCGATCATATTAGGGATAACTGATAAGCCAAACAGGAAATCCAGGAATATCCACAGGAATTTCATGCCGCCGACTGCACCGACAAAGCATGCTGCAAGGTATACATATCTCATGAATAGTGAAAACTTATACCCGAACAGGTATTCAGCAAGCTTTTCCCCATAGAACAGGATTACATATATGGTGGAGACAACAAATAGCATTACAGAAAAACTAACGATAAATCCTCCGACAGGGCCGTAGAAATTTGCAAATGCAACTGTTGTCATGGAGGATGCTTCCAATCCCTGCTGCTGCCATATACCGGTGGTTAATATAACAAATGCCGTCATTGAGCAGATGACAACTGTATCCATAAATACACTGAACATACCCCATAAGCCCTGCCTGACAGGATGATCCGTTTGTGCAGCTGAATGAGCAATTGGAGCACTTCCCATACCTGCTTCATTGGAATATGCACCTCTGGCAGTTCCCCATCTCAATGCCATTGCTATTGTACTGCCGGTGAAGCCTCCTATGGCCGCATGTCCTGTAAATGCATCCTTAATAATCATAGTAAATACTGATGGAACGGCACCCAGATTGTTGAAAATAATTATGAGGCAGCCTAATATATAGAATCCAGACATAAAGGGCACAAACTTTTCTGAAACCTTACCTATTCTGGAAACGCCGCCGACAACAATCAAACCTACTAAAACCGTAATAATAATGCCTGAAACAGTCGGATTCATTCCCATTGTAACTGCTGAACCGGCGGCAGAATTGGCCTGGACCATAATACCTGATACAATTGTGAGCATAAAAAGGAAAGAGTAAGTAGTTCCCAGCAGAGGAGACTTCAAACCATTCTTCAGGTAATACATCGGGCCGCCGACATATTCACCTTTTGCATTTTTTTCCCTATACATTATACCTAATACTACCTCGGCAAACTTTGTTGCCATGCCCACGAGGGCTGTCATCCACATCCAGAATACCGCACCGGGACCCCCGAAGAAAATTGCCACAGGCACACCTACAATATTTGATGCTCCTACAGTGGATGCAAGCTCTGCAGTAACCGCTTGAAAAGCGGTAATGGTGCCCTTGCCCTGATCAGCCTTCTTTTTAAACAATGAACCTACAGTCTGAGAAAACATGTATCCAAAATGACGTACCTGAATAAAGCCAATACGAAAAGAGATAAATAACCCACCGCCAACCAGCAAAACCAGCATTGCCGGTCCCCATAACAAACCTGTAGCAGTATTGATAAAATCCACTATTGATTGTTGCATATTTACATCTCCTTCTCATTTAATATTTTACCTAAAATAACCATGAATTTGAAAGCAAGCATTAATCATTTGCCAATACATGATTAATGACACCTTTTATCAATTTTGGAGTCTGTCTTATCACATCCTTCTCCAAAACTCTTTCTGTAAATTTATGCAGGTCTTTTCCACAGGGGCCTATATTTATACTTGGAATGGCTGACCTTTTTATTGCTTCAAAGGGAATGTCATACATATTTCCCCAAAGAGGCATGTTGGATTTTATTTGCGGTATTATTTCTTCGCTCTCATTCAAGGAAGTATAGCTCATATCAGAAAGGCCCATAAAATAGTTCCTTCTGGTATAGACTTCATTGCATTCCTGTTCTGCAATGCGGGCTACGGCTTTGTCAACATCGGATATGCTATTATCCGGGTTATTAATACTTTTAATTGACACATGGGGGTAATAGGGAGGAGAAAACGCTATGACTACCATTGGTGTTTTATCCGCAATATACTCCAATGTTTTACCGATTATAGCCAGATTGCTTTCCGGTATACTGATGATGTTATTCTTTATGTCCATTTTTAATCTATCAATAGTTAATTGATAATCTTCAAGAAATTTATCTCCGGATTGGGCAATTGCCTCATCATATATCTGGGAAAAAGCTTTGACATTGGTTTTCCATGGCAGCTTGTGTCCGGTTTCATTTCTCTTGCACAGATAATTGCTGTAGCTTCTATTCATGTGATATATGACTTTTTCAAAGGCTTGCTCGGAAATCTCCAGCAACTGGTCCAGTATTAGCTTTGGTGTCCGCTTAAGGGTTAATATACTGAAATATCCGCCTGCAGCTTCAGGGATAGAGGCATCATAGCATTTTTTTTCATCTCTGAAAAAGCTCCAGGAAGGAGGTGGTGATACTTCGTCATCTACAACATCTGAAAAGTCTGAATTCAACTCTGTTGCACCTACAATCTGCGATAATAAGAGGACCGGGTTAAATCCCTGGAAAATATCACCGATATGTGTTTTCTTACCCCTGACATACACAACAGGCATTAATTTTCCCACAGAGCCTGTGTAAAACACCCCTGCATTATTCTCAGTTTTCTGGTGCGGTTCTGAATTAATCAGAATAGTATATTCCAAATCAAATTCATTTTTAATTTTTTCCAGCAATTCTATACTGTTTCTCATTCCCAAGGATAAGGACTCTTCATCCGGAACCGACACAAAAAGAATATTACCCTTAAGCTTTTGCTGCCTGGAAAATTGTTCAACAAGTGTCAGTTGAACGGCAATACCCGCCTTCATGTCCGCAGCACCTCTTGCAAATATCCATTCTCCGCTTTCTAGATCATTTTTCACCTCCTTTGCCAATTCAACGTTTTGGAGCTTTTCTTCCAATAGATCAGGCTGATAGGCATATTTTCTCAGAGTCTGATAATCATAAGAATCTACAGCATCATGATGGCTAAGAAGAATAACCGTTTTTTTACCTTCCCCCTTTACAAGGCCCCAGACGACGGAACGTTCCAATGAGTCATTCTTAAGAGGATAGCACCCCAAGTTGTTTTTATTGCTCTGAAAATAATCTAATTTTTGTAACCGGCCATAGAGATATTTTTCAATATCTTTCTCAAGCGGTGTTCCTGTGTCGCTTTGCACGGAAACCAAATCTATCAGGATGTTCTTGATTTTTTTTTCGGAATTGTCCATTAAGACATTCATTATGTGAAGCACCTCCGACTACGATATTTGAAATTTCTGAATATTCTTTTATTCATTATATTAAATAAATGTTATTGTACAGTTTGCAAATCGTATTATTTCCGTTTGTTTACAGTTTTTGATGAATATAAAAAGGATACAAATTATTCATGTAGAATATAGACAATATAAGTATAAAGCAGTAAAATACAAGGCAATATGATTGACGGGGGTAATTTTTTTGAGCGCAGATTTGGTTCTCTATAATGGTGTGATTGTTAAAATGGATGAGAATAAGTCCGTACAGGAAGCTGTAGCAGTCAGAGCCGGTAAAATACTTGCTGTCTGCAGTAATCAGGATATAAAAGAATATATTTCGGACAACACAGAAATTATTGACCTGGATGGAAAAACAGTAGTACCCGGATTTATTGATTCCCATGTGCATCTTATGCCGACTTGTATAAATGAGCTGGCAATCAATTTCGAAGAGGCAAGATCCGTTGATGATATACTGGATTTGATAAAGGAGAGGCGGGATAAATCATTGCCTCAGGAGGTGATACCGGGTATAAGACTGGATGAGTTTCAGCTGGATAATAGAATACTTCCAACAAAAAATGACATTGATAAAGTTGCACCGAATCAGCCGGTTTTTATAAGCAGCATAGAATTTCATACTGTAACAGTCAATTCCTATGCTTTGCATAAAATCAACCTTCCCTTTACTGTTAACAGTATTGAGAAAGATTCCAAGGGCTTTTCCACAGGAAGAATATATCATCATGCAAGCACTATCGCAAGAAAAAAAATGTATGAAATGATATCTGATGAAACACAGTCCCAGGGACTTCAGATTACTATGAAAAAAGTGATTCGCAAGGGTGTTACTTCTTTGGTCGCAATGGAAGGGGGGACCTTGTTTCATGACAGGCATGCGGAATTCCTCCTTGGGGAAAAATCAAAATTGCCGATTGATATAATCGTTTTCTACCAAACGACGGATATCAACAAGGTCCTGGCATATAACCTTCCAAGATTCGGCGGTGATATTTTCCTGGATGGTTCCTTCCGTTCAAGAAATGCGGCACTGTATGAGCCATACAGCGATTCTCCCGGGAATACCGGTACAATGTATTTTACACAGGAGGAAATCGAGGCATTTGTACTGGAGGCCCATGAAAGAGATTTGCAGATAGCTATTCATGCAGTTGGTGGGAGAGCTATAAACCGACTTTTAGATGCCTATGAAAATGCGCTGATAAAAAATCCAAGGAATGATCACAGACACAGAATAGAACACTTTGAGCTGCCTACCGCAAGTCAGATTGAGCGGGCTAAAAGACTTGGCATAGTATTATCCATGCAGCCTACCTATGAGTACTTCTTCAGAGAGCCTGAGGGGATGTATGAGGTCAGACTTGGCAAGGAAAGAGCGCTGCAAACAAATCCCTTCAGAAAAATACTGGATTCGGGTATAGTTGTTGCCGGAGGGTCGGATAGTGATGTTATGCCTATTGACCCCATTCTGGGTATCCATGCTGCTGTAAACCATCCTAACGCAGCGTCCAGAGCAACGCCCTTTGAAGCACTTAAAATGTATACAGTGAATGCAGCAATAGGTGTTTTTGAAGAGAATAGTAAAGGCACCATAGAGAAAAATAAACTGGCTGACATGGTCGTATTGGATAATAACCCGCTGCAGGTCAGAACAGATTCCATAAAGGATATTAAGGTTGTATATACAATCAAGAATGGCCGGATATTGTATGATGCACATATAT
This sequence comes from Clostridia bacterium BRH_c25, assembly GCA_001515955.1. Next base: position 15,277 of record LOES01000101.1, read on the forward strand.
ATAAATCGCACAAAGAAGAATGTAAAGGATTTAGTGCGAAACATATTGGAGAGAGCTTATGAGTCTGAAAGCAAAATTTTTAGGGCAATTGGATTTTATATATAATGAAGAATCTATTACTTCTTCATTATCGCAAAAGGCATGCGGCTTATTATGCTATCTTATGATGAACCCGAGGAAGACGCATTATAGAGAGCAGCTGGCGGAAATGTTCTGGGGGAACAGTCGGGTGTATTCGGCTAACAACAGTTTAAGGTATACACTCTGGATCATAAGAAAGAATTTGGAGTCCGATGGACATAGCCAGGTATATGTAACTAACTCAAGTAAAAATACCATCAAATTTATTGAAGACAAGCTGGATTCCATGGATGTGCTGCAGTTTAGAAAGCTGCACAGCCGGTCCAGAGAAAGCAGCTTGGACTCCAATACAAGGATAACCTTCATGGAGGAAGCTTCAAAGCTGTATGGGGGTATTTTTTTAAATGAGTTTTATATAAAAGACGCACCTGCGTTCAATGACTGGGTTTTTTTTGAAAGAGAAGAGCTTCAGCGGTTATATTTTGAAGTGCAAGTCAGTTTATCAAAGGAATATGAAAAGCTGGGACTTTATGATAAGGCAATTTCCCCATTGAACAAACTTATAAAAATCGACCCCCTCCATGAAGATATATATTACCGCCTGATAAACCTGTATAATATATCCGGATACAGAGCTACTGCCATTGAAACATATCATAAATTGAAAAAGATACTTCGGGAGGAGCTGAATATCAGTCCGATGAAGGATATTCATGCACTCTATCAGCAAATCCGGATAGAAAAAGAAATTGTACCGCCACAAGAGCATGAGGGTTTGGTAAAAAGTGAACCGAGGCAGCTTATCACCTTATATAAAGATGGCTTTCACATGAAAATTTTTGTGACTGAATCAACATCAACAATACAGGAAATAAGCACACTGCTTAAAGAAATTAAACTTGATAATATGTCAACAACAGCAGAAATCACCAAGCTTCCGGGAAAAAGAGTCCCCTACGAAGGATTATATGAAATAGCAGACGGATATCTGGATATTGCAAGTAAAAGGGTAGAGTGTGATATTGACTCTGTTGCCCTGGAAATCAATAGAATAAAAAATACATATCCTCTTGAAAAATATGTATTATTCCAATCTTTATGTGATGCTTTTCATAAGACTGAAGGAATGAAGATGATTTTCATTATATACAACCTTCACTTTCTTGACGATGACACCATTGACTTTCTTTCCTTCATGACAAGAAAATGTGGAAATATGAATATCCTTATATTTGCCATTTATGATGCAAATTGGGATAATCAAAGGCTTAACTTGTTCAAAATGGAATTTCATAATGATGAAAAAATGGAGTTTATAGATATATAAGAATTAAAAAGTTTATTAAATAACATGCATTAAGGTGAATAAAATGATAAAATAAGTATGTATGATTTTTTTTTGCTAAATCACAGGGGAAAGACTATGTTCAATAAATGTGATTTATGGCATATTCTATAATGCTTTGCACGTTGAAATACTATGTAAAGGATTTAGTGCAAAGCATTATAGAATATGAATATTGTAAAATTATATTTTTAGGAGGGGAATACTGCTTATGTCATGCTCTTGTGAGAAAAAGCTTGAATCAAATTTTAACAGTCAGGAAGTTGACCTGGCACTTTTGGAGCCTGTCTTTATGAAGTATGAAGGTCAGAGTGCTAACCTTATAAGCATACTTCAGGATATTCAAGGTATTTACGGATACCTTCCTCTTGAGGCTTTGAAGGCTATTGCCGAAAAAACCGGAAACAAGAAGGCCAAGATATATGGAATAGCAACCTTCTATTCTCAGTTCAGATTGAACCCCACAGGAAAGTATATAATACTTCAGTGTCAGGGAACTGCCTGTCATGTAAATGGTTCTGAGAAAGTAAGCGAAGCCATATGTGACGAGCTGGGAATAACACCCGGAGGGACAAGCTCTGACGGAATGTTTACCTTGGAGGATGTTGCTTGTCTTGGCTGCTGCAGTCTTGCACCGGTTATGATGATCAATGGGGAAGCATACGGCAATCTTACACCCAATAGTGCAAGAGAAGTAATTAGAGGTATTTACCAAAAGGAAAAAGGAGGTGCCTCCAATTGAAGATAAGAATTGGCCTTGGCAGCTGTGGTATTGCAGCTGGCGGAAGGAAAGTCAGGGAAGCCTTGGCAGACTGTTTTGAAGAAAAGGGCTTGGATATTGAGATAACTTCAACAGGATGTATAGGGATGTGCTTCTATGAGCCTTTGCTGGATGTAATTGATGATGAGGGTGAAGTATTTACGTATGTAAATGTTACACCGGAGATAGCAAATGAGATTGTGGAACAACACATCGTAAAGGGCACTCCAATTGAGAAGTATATTGCATCAACCAGTAAGGAACCGTTCCAGCAGTTGGAAAAACAGGTCAGAGTTGTTTTGCAGAACTGTGGTGTAATAAATCCTGAAAAAATTGAGGATTATTTGGCAAAGGACGGATATAAGGCATTAGATAAGACTATAAATAGTATGACCCCGGATGAAGTAATTGAAGAGATTAAGAAATCCGGTTTAAGAGGAAGAGGCGGCGCCGGTTTCCCGACCTGGTTCAAATGGGATGCTGCAAGGAAGGCAAAGGGAACTGAAAAGTATGTAGTTTGTAATGCCGACGAGGGAGACCCCGGTGCATTCATGGACAGAAGCGTGCTTGAGGGGGATCCTCATGGACTGCTTGAAGGTATGATTATTGCGGGATATGCCATAGGCGCAAACTATGGATACATTTACTGCAGGGCAGAATATCCTCTTGCGATAGAAAGGCTTGAAGGAGCAATAGCTCAGGCTCACGCCGGCAATTATCTCGGTGAAAATATATTGGGTTCAGGCTTTAAATTTGATATCAAAATCAAAAAGGGTGCAGGAGCCTTCGTTTGCGGTGAAGAAACTGCCCTTATTGCATCTCTCGAGGGAGAAAGAGGAATGCCAAGGCTTAAGCCTCCATTTCCTGCTCAATCGGGTTATTTTGGAAAGCCTACAAATATAAACAATGTTGAAACCTATGCAAATGTGCCATGGATAATCAGAAACGGCGGGGCGGCTTTTGGTGCTTACGGTACTGAAAAGAGTAAAGGAACCAAGGTTTTTGCCCTTGCCGGAAAAGTTAAGAACGGCGGTTTGGTTGAGGTCCCTATGGGAATGCCTTTAAAGGACGTAATATACGGAATCGGCGGAGGAATCAAGAATGATAAGGATTTCAAAGCCGTTCAGATGGGTGGGCCCTCAGGAGGATGTATACCAAAGGCGTTGATTGATACTCCTGTTGACTATGAATCTATTACCAAGACAGGAGCAATAATGGGCTCCGGTGGTATGGTCGTCATGGATGAAACTACATGTATGGTCGACATGGCAAGATTTTTTCTTGATTTTACCTGTAAGGAATCCTGCGGAAAATGTATATATTGCAGAATTGGTACAAAGAGAATGCTGGAAATTCTTGAGAGAATTACTCATGGGGAAGGCAGGATGGAAGATCTTGACGAGTTGGAACAGCTTTGCATCAGCATTAAGGATGGTTCCTTGTGCGGACTGGGACAGACTGCTCCTAATCCGGTCCTTACAACCCTCAGATATTTCAAGGATGAATATATAGCTCATATTGAAGACAAGAAATGTCCTGCGAAACAGTGCAAGAGCCTGATAATGTACAGTATCCTCGGGGATAAATGTACAGGCTGTACCGCATGTGCAAGAAAGTGTCCGACAAATGCTATTTCAGGTGAGAGGAAGCAGCCTCATGAGATAGATCAGGAAAAATGTATTAAATGCGGAAACTGCGTTATCACTTGCAAGTTTAATGCAATAAATGTTGAATAGTAAAGGAAGTGAGAGAATGGCACTGGTCAGAGTAAACATAAATAATAGGGAATTAACTGCCAGCGAAGGCAGTACAATATTAAAAATAGCATTGGACAACGGAATTGAAATTCCAAACCTTTGTTATGATGAGAATCTCAAGTCTTATGGGGCTTGTGGAATGTGTGTAGTAGAAGTGGAAGGAAATCCTAAGCTGGTAAGAGCCTGTTCAACCCCTGCGACAAATGGAATGATAATAAAGACCGACACAGAAAGAACCATTGCTGCCAGAAAGACGGCACTTACTTTACTATCATCAGACCACAAGGGAGACTGCCGTCCGCCTTGCGCAACTGCCTGTCCGGCACATACCGATTGCCAGGGATATGTGGGATTGGTTGCAAATGGACAGTATGATGAAGCTATCAAATTAGTCAAGGACGTTATTCCGTTGCCGGCAAGTATAGGAAGGGTTTGTCCGCACCCATGCGAAACTGCCTGCAGAAGAGGCAATGTGGAAGAGCCGGTTGCTATTGCAGATATCAAAAGATTCATCGGTGATATAGATATCAATAAAGGAACATATGTACCGGATATGTCGGAACCTACAGGAAAGACAGTTGCTGTTGCAGGCTCGGGACCTGCCGGAATTTCATGTGCATATTTCCTTGCAGCTAAAGGCCATAAGGTAGTTTTATACGAAGATAAGCCATATCCGGGTGGAATGCTGAGATATGGAATTCCTCAGTATCGCCTTCCGAAAGAGCTTTTGGATGCGGAAATAAATACTCTTGAAAAAATGGGCGTAGATATCAAGTGCAACGTAAAGCTTGGGGAAGATATTACAATATCTTACCTTAAGAAGACATATGATGCCGTATTCATTGCCATAGGTGCTTGGGCAAGTATGAATATGGGCTGCAAGGGCGAAGATATGGAAGGCGTAATGGGCGGCATTGAATTATTAAGAAAAGCTACCCTTGCAGAGCCTATAAATCTGGGTCAGCAGGTTATAGTCATAGGCGGCGGAAACACTGCCATGGACGTTGCCAGAACAGCAGTAAGATTAGGTGCTGAGCATGTCCAGGTTCTTTACAGAAGAACCAGGGCTGAAATGCCGGCAGAAGAAATAGAAATAGAAGAAGCGGAAGAAGAAGGAGTAGAATTCATTTATCTTGTTGCTCCTATAGAAGTTATAGAAGAAAATGGAAGGGCAAAGGCTGTAAGATGTCAGAGGATGAAGCTGGGTGCTCCTGACAAATCCGGAAGAAGAAGCCCTGAGCCTATTCCCGGAGATGAAGTTACAATTTCTGCAGATCTTATAGTTTCTGCAATAGGGCAGAAAGTAAATGCAGAAAATGTAAAAGAGCTGGCGGTTACAAAGAAGGGCACAATTTCTGTCAATGCCAGCACCTTTGAGACCAGTATGCCGGGAATCTTTGCCGGCGGCGAAGCTGTTACCGGACCGAAAATAGCTATTGAAGCTATTGCCCAGGGTAAAAATGCAGCTCATGTAATAGACGGCTACTTAAAGGGTGAAATAACACCTGTAGCAAATCCCTGCTACATTGAGCAGGAGGATTTAACTCCTGAAGATTTTGCCGACAGAGAAAAGAAAGACAGAGAGCATCTTAAGGTATTACCTGCACAGACAAGAAGAATGAGCTTCGGAGCAATTTCAGAGACCTTTGACGAGGAAGCTGCTGTAAAGGAAGCTTCCAGATGCTTGGAATGCGGCTGTCACGACTATTTTGAGTGCAAGCTGGTTAAATATATCGGACAGTATGATATTAATACCAAGGCATTAAAGGGTGAGATTCACAGGAAAGAAGAAGCAGATACACATCCTTTCATAAAGAGAAATGCAGAAAAGTGCATACTCTGCGGCCTATGCTTCAGGGCTTGTGAAGAAGTTACCGGAGTAACTGCTCTTGGGCTTCTGGACAGAGGCTTTGATTCGGTAGTTATTCCTGAGTTCGGTCTGCCTCTGGAAGAAAGTGCCTGTATATCCTGCGGGCATTGTATTGACGTTTGTCCGACAGGTGCATGCATGGAAAAGGAAGCTGTCAGGAAACAGGTTCCGGTAGAGCTGGAAAACACAGCTTCCATATGCAGCTACTGCGGCGTTGGTTGTAATGTGACTTATCAGTCAAAGGGAAGCTTGGTATTCAAATCACTTCCCAATAAGGCAAAAGGTGAAGATACATTATGTGCCAAGGGCCGTTTCGGCATCTACCATATTAATGATGAAAAGAGATTGGTAAAACCGGTAATAAGGAGAGCCGGCAATACTGTTGAAGCGGAGTTTGACGATGCAATCGCTCTTGCTGCCAAGAAGCTGCAGCTTATAAGAGGGCAGTATGGCAAGAACAGTGTTGCAATGCTTATATCGCCTAAATTTACAAATGAAGAGGCATATGTTGCAAAGAAAATTGCCGATAAGTTGGATACCGGAATAGCCGGAACCATGTCAGTCAAAGAAGAATCCGGGATAAAAGCCGTGCTTGGCTGCAATGCTTCCACTAACAGCTATGATGAGCTGTATAACACAGACCTCATTATTTCAATAGGTGATGTTGCAGAAAATCATCCTGTACTGGGAATAAATATGAAGGATGCGGCAATAAGGGGAGCTAAACTGGTATCAATCAGCAATTGTGACACAAGACTGGCTGAACATGCGGATGTTGCTCTGAAGACAGAGAACAATATGGAATTCCTGAAGAGCTTCATTAAGTCACTGATAGATCAGAAGTTTGCGGACAAGGATAAGGTGGACAAGATAGCCAATGGCTTTGACGCATTAGCTGAATATGTGAAGAATGCTTCCGACGATGCAGATGCTGCAAAAGCAGCAAAAATGTATGGTGAAGCCAGGAAAGCTATAATCGTAGTCGATGAGGATACAGTTTCTGAGGACAGCATTAAACTCATTGCTGATGCGGCTGTTATTACAGAGAAGGTTGGAAAGCCGCACAGAGGTATTATAATAGTCCGTTCGAAAGCCAATACTCAGGGAATAATCGATATGGGCTTTGCAACTCCGGCAGATCAGCTTCTTTCGGGAATCGAAAGAGGGGAAATCAAGGGTGCTGTTATAATCGGTGAAGATTTGGCAGGAGCTGACGAAAAGACTAAAGAGCTTCTTGCCAAGTTGGAATTTACACTCTATCTGGATATTTTCATGACAGAAACTGCAAAGCTTGCAAATATTGTCATACCCATAGGCAGTGCTGCTGAGTCGGAAGGAACATATACAAGGTCGGACAGGAAGCTTCAGAGACTTGCAGCTGCTGTTAAACCATTTACCGGAAGAAATACCTTTGACATACTTTCAAAGTTAGGTGCAGAGATGGGTGTGGTTGTTGAAAACGTCAAGAGAGCTGATGAAAAAATAGCCAACGAAGTCAAGCCTTATGGCGGACTATATGCTGCAGCAGCAAGAGGTATTGACTCATATACTCCCTGCAGCAGGAACAACGTAGAAGGCTCACAGGTATTGCACACCAAAGGCTTCATGAGGTCAGACAAAAAGGCAAACCTCAGCATTCCTGAGGGCGGCCTTATGTTCAAAGAAAGAAAGATATACGATACAGTTCAGATGAAATTTGAAGAGTATATATGTGAAAAAGGTCTAAAATCCTAGTAGGGAACGGTTCTAAACCGTTCCGCATGCAAAATCAGGGCGGCTATCCAAAGAGGATGGCCGCTTTTTGCTGTAAAAAAGCTGTCATACTGAGCGAAGCGAATGTATCTTTAAGATTCTTCACTGCGTTCAGAATGACAGCTAAGTTATACATGGCGTTCCCTATTTTTCCTGCATTGCTTTCCATTTGGTCAATGCTTCAGCCATGGCATTGTTTACCGGTTCTTCCTTTTTCTGCTGCTGCATGAACTGCTGCACTGTCCGTTTATCACTGCTTTCGGTTCTTTCCTCCATGCGTTTGTTAAAGCTGGAGAGCTTTTCTCTGAAACCGCAGCTGCAGGTAAAGAGCCTGCCTTCCCCTTCGCCTTTAAGCTCCATTCGCTTATGGCATTCAGGACACCTGGCATTTGACTGCTGTGCCACACCCTTGCGGTAACCGCATTCACGGTCCGGACAGATCAGCATTTTGCCTTTCTTGCCAT
>LOES01000102.1 GCA_001515955.1 Clostridia bacterium BRH_c25
CACCCACAAACGCAGCTTTCGCTGCCACAGCAACCTTATGTTATTATAGTCTATTTTTACAGTTATTTCAAGGACTGTTCCATTGCATTGATGTTACAATGTGTTTGCATTGCATTGTGCAGGGAAGGGATGCCTTGGTTTCTGGATGATAACATAAAGCGCATGTGTGGGATAAAACCTGCATATGCGCTTTTTCAATTTCCCCTCCTAAAGAAGGCAAGCTAAGGAGGGGAAATATATTATGATAAAAAACACTGATTGTATTCAACCTGCGGGGCAAGGAGGCGTGGGGCATGCATGATATTTTTAGGTTTGGCAGCATTGAAGAGGGACTTGCTTTTATAGCAGTGCAGTTAGCCATTCTGTCCATTGCTCTGGTTTACGAGTACCGCTGGAAACAGCTTGAAAAAAAGCAACTGGATCTGGAGAGCCTTATATTTGACATTGAAATGTATGCGAAGCATAGGCATAAACGATTAGGTGCCAGGCTTCGAGATTATTAGGTTATGGTATTTATCCTGGCACATGAACGCTTCACACAGAGTTCCGGTACAATAATGTATTTTTGCCCAAAACCCGGAAGGAAACCTCGAGAAAATATAGAATACTTAAGTAGTCATGTGTGCCAGGCACCAAACAAAAGAACTAAATTGGAGAGCAAATGTTAATAAGTTCTTTTGTTCTGTACCTGGCACCATACCATACTATAAAGCTTGAAATTACTCGATTTCAGGGTTATGCAATAGACTATCATTGTTTACACATGGAGGTAAATTATATGTACAGAATATTTATTAAAATGTTAGGGATTCCTGAAATTAAAAAAGACGGCACTATAATTAATATCGCTTTTAAAAAAGCCGAAGCGCTTTTTTATTATTTGCTGATAAAAAAGAAAACTACAAGAGACGAACTGATAGGTTTATTATGGAGTGATATAAGTGAAGGAGCCGCAAAGGGAAATCTGAGAAATTCACTGTATGTAATAAGGAAAGCTTTTGAAATAGATATAATTAAACCTGATCAGAAGCAGGTTGTTACTATAAATGAAAATGTACAAATAGTTACTGATTTGGATATGTTTTTAAACAATGAATATGATATTGAGAGTTATTCAGGTGATTTGTTAAAGGGGTTTTATCTAAATGACTGTGAGGAATATGAACAATGGCTATTAAATCAAAGAGAATACTATAATAAATTATATATAGACAGATTACACAGTATATTGAAGAATTCTTATTCAAAAGATGATAAGAATACAGAAAAGTATTGCAAGCTGTTGATTGAAGCCGACAGATATGATGAAAGCCCTTACAGAACCTTGATGGAATTATACAGAAATTGCGGACAGTTTAACAATGCTGTATATGTATACAAAAAGCTTGAAAATACTTTAAGGAAAGAGCTGAGTATTTCTCCAAGTGTTAAAACTAAGGATATATATAATAAAATTGTAAAATTAAAAAATATAGTAGATGTTAATAGTCAAATATCATCAAAAGACTTTTTTTATGGCAGAGACAAGGAAATAGGATATCTGGTAAAAAATTTTCAAAGCTTTATGGCAAGTGAATTATATCACTCCACACTAATAAATGGGGAAGCGGGTATAGGCAAAACAAAGCTTTTAAACAGGTTTTTAAAGCTTATAGATAAATCGCAGGTTTATCTATTTCAGGCTGATTGTTATCTTGATGAAAACAATTGCATGCTAAAGCCATGGAACTTAATAATTAAAAACATTATCAACATCATAGAAAAGGAAAATATATCCATACCCCCTCTGTGGAAAAACAATATAATTTATGTTTTTCCGTTCTTAGACACTGGCAATGATTCTTTTGATGTGAACTTTATTGAAAAAACGGAAGATATGAATTATCAAGTAGTAGAGGAAGCTTTGTCTAATATAATAAATGTTTTATCCTGTGTCAAAAAAGTAGTAATTATTTTTGAGGATATGCAGTGGATAGATAAGGCAAGCCTTAGTATGTTGATGAGAATCATAATGGATGATATGGGGAAAAATGTTTTGTTTTTAGGTACCACCAGAGATGAGTACCATTATGAACTGGACAAGTTTAGTGCATTGCTTGGCAAATATGACAACATAGACAAGCTTATATTGCATAGGTTCAATAAGGGCGAAGTCTTTGAATTTTTGGATATGGCCTTGCCTGATTATAATTTTAATGAAAAGCAAAAAGAAAAAATTTTTGAGGAGACAGAGGGTAATACTTATTTTATGGTAGAGGTTTTGAACAGTATAAAAGAGAATATTGATTATGACTTTATGACATCAAAAATGAAGGATTTCATCAAAACAAGACTTTTAAATATTACTGGGGATAAAAGGCAAGTGCTAAATGTTATATCATTATTCTTCGATGGAGTAAGAATTGATATGTTAAAAGAGCTCACTAGTATGGACGAGCATCAAGTAATAGATATGATAGAGGACCTTGGAAGAAAAAGTATTATTGAACAAAAACTTATTGATAATGAAGTTATATTTAGGTATACACATCAAAAACTGAGAAAATATATATATGAAAATTTATCCATAATCAGGAGAAGGGTACTTCATGAAAAGGCGGGACAAGTATTGGAAAGAAGTCTCAGAGGGGACCAAAATGATGCTTTGCTTTATTCAAAAATATTATATAACTATTCAAAAAGTGAAAACCGGTTTAAGACCCTGGAGTATACCTTGAAGAATGCAAATGTCTATCTGGATTATAATCATGAGCTTTATCCTAAATGCAGCATTCCTGCTTCTGAAAAGGATAATATAATGTACTTTACAAATCAAAGCATAATACCTTATCTAAACAGACTTGAAGAAATGATAAACCGTCTTGAAGTGCAAAGGTACAATATAAATGAAATCTTAAGGCTAGAAATCATGCTAAACCTTATGAGAGGCAGATATTTGATAAGAATGGGACAGTACGACGAGGGAGTGTCGTCGGTAAAAAAAGTTATAGAAGATGCTGCAGAGGTGCAGAACTATGAATTCTTATTGATGGGACACAGGCAGATGATATATTATTGCATTCAAGCAAATAATATTGAGTTGATGAAAGAAGAAATTCAGACCTCTCTTGAGATAAGTGAAAAGATAGGAAATGATTCTGAAAGAGCAGTACTTTTGAGGCTTAAGGGATTAAATAAAATAATGAGCATGGAATATGTGGAAGCCGAATCCTTATTGAAAGAATCAGTAATTCTTTTTGAAAGGTTGAATCAAAGACAAAATGTATACTCATTGAATATCGCCGCTGATTATAACTATATAGGAGAAATAAAAAGACTGAATGTAGAATTTGAAGAAGCTATCAAGTATTATGATAAGGCCATAGAAATATGCAAAAAAAAGGGCGTCATAAGAGGCCTGGCTATTTTTTATGCAAATGCAGGCAGATGCGCAATAGAAAACAATGACTATAAAAAAGGTGAGGGATATTTAAAGGATGCATTGTACCTTTACAACAAGACAAGCACATTAAGCGGAAGGGCAATTGCAGAGAGCTTGATGTCGCTTATCAGAATAAGAAAAGAAAACTATGATGATGCTCTTAGACTTTTAAAGGATGCAGAAAAACATGGAAGTATTCAAAATAAAGCATTTGAGCTGAGTGTTTTTACAAAAGTGCAGGCTATAATTAAATACAGTATGAAGGATAACTTAAAACTGCGGGATGTTTTTAATTCCTATCTGCAGTATGATATTCAATATTATGCGGATAAAGCTATCCAGCACTTTGATAAGTTAAATGAAAGCTATGAAATAGAGACTTTAAAGTCTATTGTCGAAAAATATTGAAAGTGCAGCAACAAAAAAATAACTGAAAAAATAATTTCAGTTATTTTTTTATTGCTTTGATTTTTGATAATTTTCAGACGCATGTAATATAAGATTAATCTATAAATATCGCACTAAACATTTTACATAACTGGAAATTCAAAAGGAGTGAGGCCGGTGGACAATCAAACGATTCATATTTGTATAGCTATTAACGGAAAAAAGTATAGCTCTGATGTACTGCCCAATTTAACGCTTTTAGATTTTTTAAGAGAAAGCATCGGATTTATGGGAGTAAAAAAGGGCTGCGACAGTGGCCATTGTGGAGCATGTACCGTACTGCTTGAAGGAAAAGCTGTAAATTCCTGCATGCTTTTGGCAGTACAGGCTGATGGGAAGAGAGTAATTACAATAGAAGGATTAAATGAGGGAGAAAAGCTTCATCCTATTCAACAAGCTTTTATAGAAGAAAATGCAATACAGTGTGGGTTTTGTACACCCGGTATGATTATGTCTGCAAAAGATTTGCTGGATAAGAACTTTAATCCCACCGATTTAGAGATAAAAGAAGCACTGTCAGGAAATTTATGCAGATGTACAGGATATACAAAGATAATAAATGCTGTAAAAAATGCAGCGGATAAACTTAGTATTCAAAGGAAGGCTTCTGAAATGGAGGAAAAGTGATATGGAAGATTTTAAGGTTGTGGGCAAGTCACATCATAGATTTGAGTCCATAAAGAAGGCTATAGGCCATGCGAAATATACAGATGATTATGTTTTGCCCAATATGGTATATGGCATGATTCTGAGAAGTCCCTATGCCCATGCCAGAGTTAAGAGCATTGACAAGAGCCAGGCGGAAAAGGTTGCCGGAGTGCTAAAGATACTTCTTCCCGAGGATGTGCCGGATAAGCTTTTTAACTGCTCAGGGAACCCTCCTTCCCCATTATTAATAGAGGATGAAAGAATATTAACGGATCATCCATTGTACATGGGTGATCGGATAGCTGCAGTTGCTGCAGTTACAAAAGAAGCGTGCAGAGAGGCTCTGGATAAATTAATAGTAGAATACGAGGAGCTGACTGCAGTGTTTGATGTTGATGATGCTCTGAGAGAGGATGCTCCGCTGCTGCACCCGGAAATAAGCAGCAGCAATATTGTGAAAAAAATTGAGGCAAAGCAGGGAGATATAGATAACGGCTTTAAAGAATCAGATTATGTTTTTGAAGATGTATATTATGCACCTATGATACAAAATGTTTCTATGGAGCCGAACAGCTATATTTGTGACTATGCTTTTGAAGGGAAGTTAAATATAATAAGCACTTCGCAAACTCCTTTTCAAGAGAGAAGAATACTGGCAAGGCTGCTGGATATGGCGGAAAACGACGTAAGGATCATCAAGCCTGTTATGGGCGGCGGTTTTGGTGAGAGACAGCAGCTGCATAATCAGCATGTTGGTGCTATACTCTCAAAGGTTGTTGGAAGGCCTGTAAAGATTATAAATACAAGAGAAGAACAAATGTATGCTTCTGTAGTAAGACATAGTGCAAAAATATTTCTTAAGATAGGAGTAACAAAGGATGGGTACATAAAGGCATTCAAGGTAGAATCCTATTACAATACAGGTGCATATACTACTCATGGACCAACAGTAGTTGCTGCAGGAAGCAGGAAGATAAACTATAGAATACCAAATTATCTGTTTGAGGGATATTGTGTATATTCCAACTCCCCTGTAAGCGGAGCGGTAAGAGGATATGGAAATCCACAGATGACCTTTGCCCGGGAAGTAATGCTGAATACAATAGCTAAAAAGCTTAATATGGACCCTATAGAATTCAAGATGAAAAATCACGTAGAGATCGGAGATAAACTTCCTGCAGCAACTGCCTCTCTGCTCAGCTGTGCGACTGAAGAATGCCTTAAGGGAGGAGAAGAAATAAGAAGGAAAATAGATGAGGAAGAGTCAAAGAATAGGACCGAAAATGATCCTAATATAAAAGAAGCTTGGGGTACGGCCTTTTGCTGCCATACCTCCGGCCCATCCTCAAAGGAAGGCATGAGCTCTAGCGTAATCCTGATAAACGATGATGGTACGGCAAATCTGCTTATAGGTTCTGCCGATATAGGTCAGGGAAGTGAGACTATACTTAGCCAGATTGCTGCAGAGGGGTTGGGGATTGATCTTAAGGATATAGCGGTAACTGCTGCTGATACTAAATTTACCCCCTATGATACCGGTACTTTTGCCAGTAGTCAAACATATGTCGGAGGCAATGCCGTATTTCTGGCTGTTAAGGATGCTATAGAAAAAATAACAAAGGCATTGGCAAGATTATATGAAGTAGGTGCAGAAAAAATAATTTTTGATAAGGGCAGATTTGTCATTAGTTATATTGAAGGCAATAAGGAGTTAACGCTTAAAGAAGCAATGTCAAAGATAACCTTTGGACAAAAAGGAACAATCATAACAGGAAGCTCAAGCTATAAAGCAGTGGAAGCTCCTCCGCCTTTTGCAGTTTGCTGGGCCAAAGTTTCTGTTGATATGATTACAGGCAGTGTTCACCTAAAACATATCATTGAAGCAGTAGATGTAGGCAAAGCCATAAATCCAAAACTCGTAGAAGGTCAAGTCCAGGGAGGGATAAGTATGGGTATAGGCTACGCAATGATGGAACAAATCGAAATTGATAAGAAGACTAAAAAAGTCTTATCTTCAGACCTTCTTCACTATAAAGTTCCGCTAACTCTTGATATGCCTGATATTCATGTTTATGTAGCCGATGGATATGAACCAACCGGCCCTTTTGGCGCCAAGAGTGTCGGAGAATTATCAACTGTACCGGTTGCCGCAGCAATAGCAATTGCGATATCTAATGCTACGGGAGAAGAGATTAAGCGGATCCCTATAACTCACTCCTACATTGTCAAGGGATACAACGTATAACAAAATTTAAAATAAAAGGGGTGATTTTATTATGATAGTATCTAGTTTCCAATACCATACTCCTGAATCCATTTCTAATGCGTACGATTTTAAAAAAAAGTATGAAGACTCTGTTTACTTAGGAGGAGGAACAGATTATATACCTTTATTGAAATACAATCTTAAAAAACCTAAAAATGTTATAAGCTTGGAAAAAATTATGGAATTAAAAAATATAGAAGAGAATGAAGACGGAATATTTATAGGCTCAATGGCTGCTTTGACAGAAATCTATAAAAATAGATTAATTATAAATTCTTTTCCATCACTAGCCCAAGCCGCCAGAAGAGTGGCTTCACCACAGATACGAAACATGGGGACCATAGGCGGCAATGTTCTGCAAGATAGGAGGTGTATGTACTTTAATCAATCAGAAGCTTGGAGAAGTAATTTAGCTCCATGCTTTAAATTAGGAGGTGATATATGTCATCAAGCTCCAAAATCTGATTTATGCAGGGCCTTATATTATTCAGATATTGCTCCTGTATTATTGAGCTTAGATGCCGAAGCAGAAATGTTTGACGGGGAATTAAGAAGAATAGCTGTAAGTGAGCTTATAAAAAGCCATGTGGAAAGGAACGGATTACTAAAGACCCATGACTTCATTTTAAAAGGTTTTTATATTCCCTATTTACCGGAAAACTCTGGGACAAAATTTGAGAAATATAGCTTAAGGGCTTCAATAGATTTTCCTACTATGAATATAGCCGCGAGATATTCAAAGAGTAAAGAGAATATAATTATCAAAATAATAGCAGGGGCTGTATCCCCTATACCAATAGAATTAGATGATACTGAAGCCATGATAATTAACAATCTTGATGAGCTGGAAAATTCTAAGGAAGATATAGCAAAATTTGCCCTTTCAGAAATGACAAGAAAAAGTTTGCTGGTAAGAGAAACTGGGATATCTATAAAGGTAAAGAGAAATACTTTTAAAAACATCTTACGGATTGTAGACGATTTAGTTTTTATGATTATACAATAATAAACTATAGAGAGGAGATATATTATATGGATAAATTATCAAAAGAAAAAAAAGTAAAGACGACGCATTTATTTAAAGAATTTCCTCATTCATATGTGATTTTATTTGTTATTTTAATTATCATGGCTATAGCAACCCACATTATTCCAGCAGGTGAATTTAATAAAATACAGGTAGGAGGAAAGACAGTAGCAGAAGCAGGTAGTTTTCACTTTATAGAATC
Organism: Clostridia bacterium BRH_c25; assembly: GCA_001515955.1. The sequence continues at coordinate 8,012 of LOES01000102.1, forward strand.
TTCACCAATATCATTTTTCCAACTTTTTCTTGCAGTTCCTTTAGGAATGCAATCAGGTGCAACTTTGATATTTATGATTCTGTTAATTGGAGGGGCAATTAGAATATTTGACAGTACGGGAGCTATCAAAGCTGCATTATTGAGCCTTCTAAAAGTCATTGGGACGGATAAAGGCTCGTGGATACTTGGTGCACTTGCTGTTTTCTTTGCATCATTAGGAGCCTTTCCAGCAATGCTTGAATCTTCTATACCTTTTGCGCCGATATGTATTGCAATTTGCCTTGCTCTTGGATACGATTCACTTGTTGGTGTCGCAATATCACTTTTGAGTGTTGTAGTAGGATGGACTGCAGGACCAACAAATCCATGGACGGTTGGTGTTGGACAGTCAATAGGTGAGTTACCAATGTTCTCGGGCTTTGGATTGAGGTTCATGCTGCTCATAGTTTATACTGCAATTGTTATTGCATATGTTTTATGGTATGGCAATAAAGTAAAATCAGGCCAGAGGAAAAGCCTGGTTGAGGGTATTGATGTTTCGGAATATGATACTTATAAGACCACGGAAAATATAGAATTTACAATGAGACATAAATTAGTATTACTTACATTAGTTGCAACAATAGGATTTATTTTATATGGGACATTTAACTGGAATTGGGGAATTAATCAGATGTCGGCCACCTACATAATCGGTGGAATAGTTGCAGGCGTTATTGCAGGATATAATGGCAGTAGAATTTCAAAGGAGCTCATAGAAGGCGGACAAGCAATATTTATGGCAGCAATGGCAGTAGGTTTAGCCAGAGGCATATCGGTAATTATGGATACCTCAAAAATAGGGGATACTATAGTTTACTACCTATCACTGCCATTAGAGGGTTTACCCTCCGCCCTAACTGCATTAGGTATGTTTATTATTCAGACTATCCTTAACTTTTTTATACCTTCAGGAAGCGGACAGGCTATGGTTACACTTCCGATAATGATACCATTGTCGGATTTGGTAAATGTTAGTAGACAAACGGCTATACTTGCATTTCAGATGGGTGATGGCTTATCCAATCTATGCTATCCAACGATGTCTGTTACAATAGCCTATCTTGCACTAGGAAAGGTACCATTTAATAAATGGATTAGATTTGCTTTGCCTTTCATTATAATTGCATGGGCAGTTTCCGCAGCATTCTTGGTAGTAGCTTCTGGATTAAATTGGTAAAAGACGGAAGATAAGGAAATTATATATAGGAGAAAAAATAATTAACGAGCTATATTTGTTATGGTTACAGATATGGCTCGTTTTATGTTGTACATTTCGGTCCGAACTGACAAAAGTCTTACACCAGCTCTATCGCACATGGACTTCAAAGGCGGCTGCAGCTGCCTTGATTCCTTGATTGCCGGGATAACTATAGAATAAAAGCCTGCCGTTACATCAACTAATTACAGACAAAATGTCTTATTTAGCTCCGATTCAAACATTACATATTTTAGGTATTAGATTTTGTTGTGGGACATGGTGAGAGATAACTTATTACAGAAGTACTGAGTAAGTATTTGTACTATTATAGATAGAATTATATTTATCGCTTACTTTGGTAATGAGTGTCAAACATTGGTTCAATATTTCATTGCATCAATGTTTGACACTCTATTGATTTTACTGGGTTTATAGCATGTAAAGTGCCAAAGATTCGTGCAAATCACCATATATTTGCTCCTTATTCATTGATGAATAAGGAGCTTTTGTTTTTTTGTTTAGCAACGCTTTATATGAATGATATGATTTGGCATGTGAACTGCAATGATATGTAAGTTTATGTAAGAGGTAATTGGTGAGGGGTGTCAAATTATGCTAATTAAAGGAGTTTACTTGCAAGATTATGATGAATCTAATTGTGTTGGACATCATGTATGAGACTTAATATATAAAAAAATCTAAAAATGTTTTGAAGTACAAAACATGAAACCATAGAAGTACAAAACTGAAAGAGAGAACTATATGAATGAGCTAAGGATTAGAGATCTTGAACTAAAAGGAATTGAAGGTTGGCTGGCATTTGCTGCGGTAGTGTAAAATATTTTGTGTAAACCGGTGGAGAATCCTCTTGGATTAATGTTAAGATAAATATTAATTCAGGAGGATATTTTTATGGCAAGACAAAGAAAGCTTACTCCAGAACGCAAGGCGTTCATCAGTGGATTACTTGAGCACTACAGACCAGAAACCGCACAGGATGTTCAGGAAATGCTCAAAGATTTGCTAG
>LOES01000103.1 GCA_001515955.1 Clostridia bacterium BRH_c25
ATTGTTAACGCCCCAGATTTTAACGAAGGAACCATAAATCACCGTTCCATAAAACAGTATTATAACTGCCGTAAAAAGTGAACATAGTGCAAATGCACTCCATTTGATCAATGGATTATTCAGTTTCGGCCTCTCATAAGAAGGCTTCCCTGTGACAGTCACATAGGACTTTCCGCTTACCCAGTACTTTTGGAGAAGGAATGCGGCAACAGTCGGCAACAAAAGCATTATGGAGATTACAGCACCTTTTTTCATGTCGTACATCCCGATTATTTCTACATATGATTGCACTACAAGCGTATTAAAGTTCCCACCGAGCACCATGGGATTGCTGAAATCCTGCAGAGATTGCACCATAACCAGCAAAAGCGCACTGGCGATCCCTGGAAAAGACAGCGGTAATGTAACCGTTCTAAAAATCCTGCTTCTTTTTGCTCCCAGATTTAATGCTGCATCTTCTACTGAAGGATCAATGGCCTCAAGTATCCCCGACAATGTAAGATATGCTATCGGAAAAAATGACATTACCTGAACAACCAATAGACTGTTAAAGCCATATATATTGACATCTTCCAGACCAAACAGCCCGTTTGTTATTAAACCGTTCCTTCCAAAAAGCATTATCATGGAAAGGGATAGAACAAAGGGTGGCGAAATGATAGGAAGCGTCGCCATCATTTTAAAAAATGTCTTGAATGGAATATCTATTCTGGTTATCGTATAGGCGTAAACATAACCGATAAACAATGAGATAACTGATACTGCCCCCGCCAAGCTCAAGCTGTTCATAAGACATTGCAGATAATACTTGTTGCCAAGTACGCTGCGTATTGTCTCGAAGGACAACCTGCCATCACCGTCAGTTACGCTCATACTCAGAATCTTGTATAACGGATATACAATAAATAAAAATAAAAAGACGACTATAGTGATTATAATTGCAGACACAATGGGTTCTTTTCCGAAGGGGCTTAGCTTTGCAATTTTTGCTCTTAAACTGGTATTGCTGTTTTTCATATGCCATTCTCCTTGTATAATTTCAGGGGTGCAAGTCGTACTTGACACCCCTGAAAAATCTTGATGATTAATTGCTTGGGGTTGTAGCTATATCAGCGGTGAATTTTTCAACCAGTCTTTTTCTGTTTTCTCCTGCCCAAACGTTGTCATAATCGATAGTCTTGAGGTCCGCTAATGTTACAGCACCTTCCGGGGGCTTTGAATCTATATTGACAGGAAGTCTGTATGACTTTGTAACTGCCGACAATTCCTGTGCTTCTACATCTGTTATCCAGTCAATGAACTTTCTGGCATTCTCTTCTTCCCCTGCAATACCTGTCTTTATGATAGATACTCCGCCGATTTCATATCCTGTTCCGTCATTCGGGAACTTAAGCTCAATGGGATACCCTTCTGAATTTCTTATTCTCAGGATATCATGGGCAAATGCCAAACCTATTGCGGCTTCGCCTATTGCTGCATTCTTGGCAGGTGCAGAGCCCGATTTTGTGTACTGTATTACATTCTTATGAAGCTTTTTCATATACTCGAAAGCCGGTTCCTCATCTTTGAGCTGCACCATGGTGGCTAGTATGGTATAGGCAGTTCCTGAGGAGCCGGGATGCGCAACAGAAATCTGTTTTACAAATTCTGGCTTTAACAGATCCTCCCATGATTCCGGATAAGCAAGATTCTTCTTTTCAAACCATCCTCTGTTGCATGCAAAACCTATAGCTCCAACATAGATGGGAGACCAAAAGCCCTGCTTATCTCTGTAAGTTTCCGGTATCTTTGCTATATTTGCGGATTCATACTTTTCCAATAATCCTGCACTGCCGGCTGCAACATGAGTATCAGATGGGCCTCCGAACCATATGCTGGCCTGAGGATTGTCCTTTTCTGCAGTAACTCTTGCCATTATTTCTCCGGCTGATAACCTTACGTAATCTACCTTGATCCCGGTAGCTTTTGTAAAACCTTCAAGATACACCAGTATTTCAGCTTCGTCCAATGCTGAATACATGGTCAGGGTATCGGACTTGGGTTTCTGTGCTTCCTGTGGCGGCGCCTCGGCAGCAGCCGGAGCCTCAGTCTTGGCACATCCGGCAAAAGCAGCTGCCACCAGTATAAGAACTACGACCAGGCTTAATACTCTGAATAAACTTTTTTTCATATTATCCCCCTTTTCGTTATAGTGTTTTTATTTTTAGATTACATCAAGTAATCCAGAAACCTATAACTATACATTTATAATTGTACGGATAACGCCTCGGCTTACAGAATATTCTTCAGTTCCAAGAGATAATCTATGGTTTTCATCTGGTATAATGCAAGAAAACCTTCTCTTGAATTCAACCCTGTCTTTCCGACAAAACCAATACCACATTCCTTTGCAAGCTCAGCATCCTTTAAGGAATCGCCAACCAGTATTATTTCGTCCTTTTTTAGGCCATACTTATCACTGATGTATTCAACATGGCTTCTCCCTTTGGATAATCCTCCACTAAAGCCCAATACTTCATCCATATTCAAACCCCTTGAGCTTAAATAATCCTCTATTACCTCCTTGAAGTTGTTCGAGGAGATAATTGTCATATATCCTTTTCCCCTTAGATATCCGATGGTTTCGATGGTATCATCGAAAAGTCTGTGTTCTTTGAAACTGTTCTTCTTTCGAGTCTCAAACTCGTCTACAGCAAGCTTGTTTCTTTCACAGTCACAAAACATCATCTCAATCTGCTTGCAAAAGGGGAGTCCTGAGGTCATTTTGTACAGCATTTTCCCATATTCCCTTGAAAGCTTGTAATGCTTCAGAATCACATCGGCTGCGATATCTGCCAGGTCCTCCATGGAGTCTACCAGGGTACCGTCAAAATCAAACAGAATAGCCTTTATCAATAAACATCGTCCCTTTCTTTACATTTGCAGCATTATTTCTACATTCAGTACTTCATTATGCAAAATGTATTTATTATGTCAAACGCCGCCAAAGCGTCAGAACTCACTGCTTTCTCTAATAATAAGCTGGTAATCCAATATATTTTCCTCACACTGGGGATCCATTCCCTGGAGCATTCCCAGCATAATTTTCATTGATGTAGCACCGATTTCATACTTAGGCTGATCGACTGTTGTCAATCTGGGCTTCACCAAGCTTGCTATGCCAATATTATCAAAGCCGGCAATCGATACTTCCTCCGGTATTTTACAGCCCTTTTCCTTGGCAAATTCCAAAGCTCCTATAGCAGTCTCATCGTTATATACCACCACCGAAACCGGAACTTCAGTTCTTGAAAGTATTTCCCCCATTGATCTGTAACCGTCCTCCAAGGATGAATTATCCATGATTACCAGGCTGCTGTCATAATTCATATTCTGATCCTTCAAGGCTGCTTTGAAGCCTTTGAGTCTGTCCACTGCAATTTTGATATTCTGGGGACCTGCAATGTATGCTATTTTCTTGTGGCTGTTGTTTATCAGATGTTCGGTAATCTGATATGAAGCCCTGTAATCATCTACACGTACTGAGGGTATGTGTGAATCCTCTATGTAATCACTGACAAGAACTACCGGAACGATTTTATTGATTTCGATTATAATAGCCTCATCTATTCTGGGTGTGACAAAGATAACACCATCAGCTCTTTTCTCCCTCAAAGCCTTTATATAATCCATAGCCCTTTCGGGATTGCTTCCTGAGTTTCCTATAAGCAAACAGTAATCATTGCTGTAGGCCACATCCTCCATACCCTTGATCATCTCTGCAAGAACAGGATTGCAAATATCATGCAAAACCGTAATAATTGTATTGGTTTTCCTTGTTCTGAAATTCCTGGCCAGTATGTTCGGTGAATACTCAAGCTGTTCTATGACTTTCATTACCTTGCCCCGGGTTTTTTCCGAAATAGGCCCATTATTATTTATTACTCGAGACACCGTTGCAGTTGAAACCTTCGCTTTTTTTGCGACTTCCTCTATTGTAGCCATTTTTTTCTCCCCTGTTCAGTATTGTGCATCATAATGTAATCGTTTACATTTTTGATGAAAATAAAACGCCATATGCATTGGCTTTACTTAGTTTACATACTATATTATGATAACACTTTAACAAATAATAAATTTTAATCTGTTAATATATATTCTATAAATTTATCAAAATTCCTTCTTTATTTTTAATATTATAAAAATTTATACTATTATACTTTAATTATAGCATGACTCCAATTCTCAAAAAAAAAGAAAACACCACATTTAAGCAGTGTTTGTTTCGAATCTGAGTAAGTCTATAAGCCGGGTTCTGTATTAGACGATCATCTATCTAGGCTTGACGTCACCGACAAGCTCAAGCGACCTTACCCGGAGACGGAACGGGCCGTTCCTGCCAAAGCTTGCGCTCTGACTGTCTCTCTATTTGGTCTTGCTCCAGGTGGGGTTTACATAGCCGGTTAGTTACCTAACCGCTGGTGAGCTCTTACCTCGCCTTTCCATCCTTGCGGCAGCCGGCCTAAGCCCGCTGCTTCGCGGTATATCTCTGTTGCACTTTCCTTGGAGTCGCCTCCACCGGGGATTACCCGGCACCCTGCCCTCTGGAGCCCGGACTTTCCTCGTATGCATTGCTGCACACGCGATCATCTGACTTACTCATATATTCATTAAAATTTGTTGTTTTAATAATCACTAGATATTTATTATATAGCCAAAGGACCATACAGTCAACATGATATATATATCTAAAATGTAAATGTAATGTCAATTTCCCATATCAACATGGGTATCACGGCTTAAAGAAATATAGCAGCCTTCCACAGCTTTGGCATCTCATATCAGAGCTGCCGCTTTTCAAGGCTTCATAATCCATACCCGGAACTTCCATTTTACAACCGCTGCACTTACGGTTTTCCACCCGGGAAACAGGATCGGAATGTGCTTTTAATAATCTATTGTACATTTCGAAGCTTTCCTTATCAACTTGTTTTATTAAATCGTCAATTTGGGGATCCAGCTCCGATTTCTGTGCTTCCAGCTTCTCTATTGCCTTTTCGGTACCTTCCTTGCTGCTCAAATATTTTTTCTTTATGAATGCCATTCTTTTTTTTGTTTCTGCAAGCTCCTTATTGATATTATCCGCTTCATTAATAAGTGCCATTATGTCATTTTCCACCTCTTGTTTCTTCTCTTCAACCTTTTCAAGCTGTTTTTCAATACTTTCCAATTTTTTCACTGTGTCTGTTTCTCTGCTGAACTTGATTTCCTCACAGGCTTTCTTATTATAGTCCAGATTCTTTATTTCATTACTCCTGATTTCCTGCTGATAAGCGTTTTTCTTGAGTTTTTCCTCACATTTTGTATATTCCTCCCTGAGTCTCTGATATTCATCCTTCAGCTTTTTCAAATCCTTTGTCTCATGAAGCTCTTTTAGCCTCTTGCCAATGACATCCATTTCCTTATGCAAATCCTGCAGCTTGTAAAGTAATGGCAAATTCATCAAATCATCTCCTTGCCTTATTTTTTAAAAAATAAAATAGGAATAGTCGTGCTATTCCTATAAAACTTTCAGAATTTCAGTATTTGAACTTGATTCAACAACTTCCACATCAAGCTTCAATTCTTGAAATTTACCCTTCAAGTATTCAGTTATATACTTTATCATTATTTTCTCTGTGGCATAGTGGCCTGCATCAATTATGCACAGGCCCATTTCCAAAGCATCAAGAATCCCATGATACTGCATATCCCCTGTTACAAGCACATCTGCTCCGGCAAATCTGGCGTCATTAATGAACTTATTGCCCGAGCCGTTAAATAGTGCAACCTTTTTTATCCTTCTGTCCGAGTCACCTGCAAATCTTACATGGTCGGCACCCAGCAGGGTTTTCACATTTTCCGCATAACTGGAGAGTGTGGTTTCATTCTCAAGCTCTGCAATTCTCCCCAGCCCCATTATCCGGCCTTCATTTTTTGTTTCATATATATCATAAGCTGCTTCTTCATATGGATGAGCTTTCAGCATCTCCCTTATCACTTTGTTCATGAGCTTCTCGGGGACTATCGTCTCCATCCTGAATTCCTCTGCACTCTCCAGGCTTCCTGGAGTGCCTATGAAGGGTTTTGCCCCCTCTTGAGGCTCGTAGGTTCCTATTCCCTTTGTCCTGAAGGTACAGCTGCTGTACTTGCCTATATAGCCTGCTCCTGCACTGCACATTGCGTTCATTACTTTATCTTCGTGTCCTGAAGGTACATAAACAACAAGCTTTAAAAGCTTCTCTCTGTATGTCTCTTCTATCACACCGGAGTTTAAAAAACCCAGCTCTTTTGCAAATATATCATTCAAGCCTCCTGCTGCTATATCGTAATTGGTATGAAGGCAATACAGGGCTATGTTGTTCTTTATAAGACTTAAGAGCTTTCTGCCTGTGGCAGTATCTGAGTTTACCCTTTTTATTCCGTTAAAAATCAAGGGATGATGTAATATTATCATATCCACGCCCTTTTCCACAGCTTCTTCTACTACCCACTCCGGTGCATCCAGACATACCATCACCTTGTTTATTTTCTGCTTGCCGTCTCCCACAAGCAGGCCTACATTGTCCCAGCTTTCAGCAAGCCTCTTGGGAGCTAATTCATCCAATATACCGGCCACTGCCTGGCATTTTACCGTACCCATCGTAATACCTCCATGTAGAAGTTCAGCAATTCATTGCATTCTTCGGTTCTCTCCCTGCAGTTTTCTGTATCCGTGTTCTTCAGGGCAGCTATCACCTTTTTCAATTCACCTATTTTTTTATCTGCATATTCAGCAGCAAGAGGATGTTTTTTCTCTATTATTCTGTCGCCCATAAGCATGAGTCCATTTGCCTCTCTTGCTTCCCCCTCCGGTCTTGCCCAAAGCACCTCATATATTTTATCCTGTTCTTTCACCAGTTCCTCATCTATTATATCAAAGCCATTATTAAAAAGCCATTTCCTTACCTTTTCCGAATCTCTCATTGGCTGGAGAACCAAGAGTCTGGCACTTTGTGCAACCTTGGTATCCTGCTCCAATATATCTGTTATGAGAATTCCTCCCATACCTGCAATAACAATAACTTCTACCTCTCCCGGCTTTATAACCCGGAGTCCGTTTCCCTGTCGCACACTTACCCTCGCTTCAACCCTATAGCTCTTGAGCCTTTTTTTTGATATTTCCACAGGGCCGCTATTCACATCAGTAGCGATAGCACTTATTATCCTGTTATTCTTTACCAGATATATGGGAAGATATGCATGGTCCGATCCAATATCAGCAAGGGTCTTGTAACCTTGTATGCTGTCTGCTATAATTTTCAACCTGGGGGAAAGCATCAAATCCATCATCCTAACTTTTTTGCCTCGTGCTGCGTGGAAACCGGGGTATTCCATGTAGGTACAGGTACGGATAACACGGAAAACACGGAAATTACACGGAATAACACGGTTATTTTTTAAATCTTGTATTGGTACATCCGTGAATATCGACACTTACTTTATTACCGAATACCTATTAAATGCCACCATATTTTCCCTCAGCCGTGTGTTTGGTGGAATTCAGTGTGTTCCGTGTTACCTGTTCCCCTCGCACCCCGCACCTCGAACCTCGTGCCGGGAGATTTGAAAAATCTTCTTATTTATTATACTACACTTTATTGATTTTTTTATTATAAATTGAGAAAAATATCTTTATATTGAACGCACAAAAGTATTCCTCTTGGGCAAAGTGCGAATTCAATAACAATCAATGTAACATTTTGCGAAATTCGAATAAAAAGGTAAAATGTTTTTCGCATAATGTATTAGGGAGTGAAAAATATGAGCAAAAAAATTCATATGAAGCCTGAAGTGATTCAAAAATTCAACTGGGGAGGAACCACCAAAGAGTGGGAGGATGAGGCTGATAAACTGTCCAATCAGCTTGAAACCATGCAAGCAATCAATAGTATAATAGAAAAGCAGGATTGTGAAAGCGACATAAAATCACCTCCAAGTGGAGGAAATGAGTAATAAAAGCAAAAAACCTGATACCTTCGTATCAGGTTAATTATTATCATATATGGTGGGCCTTCAGGGACTCGAACCCCGGACCAACCGGTTATGAGCCGGTTGCTCTAACCAACTGAGCTAAAGGCCCAAATTGGCTCCCCAAGTTGGACTCGAACCAACGACCCTGCGGTTAACAGCCGCATGCTCTACCGACTGAGCTATTGAGGAACTTTAAACTGACAAATATTATTTTACTAACTTTCATAATGAAAGTCAACAGTAAATTTCATAACAACATGGGTTTTTTTTCTGTTTCTACTCAAGGAAGTCCTTGAGCTTTTTGCTTCTGCTTGGATGTCTGAGTTTCCTCAGTGCCTTCGCTTCAATCTGCCTGATACGCTCTCTGGTGACGTTGAATTCTTTGCCCACTTCCTCCAGAGTACGTGCTCTTCCATCCTCCAAGCCAAATCTTAGCTTCAGCACCTTTTCCTCCCTTGGAGTCAATGTATCCAGTACTTCCATCAGCTGCTCCTTAAGCAATGTGAATGCAGCCGACTCCGCAGGCGCAGGTGCATCTTCATCAGGTATGAAATCTCCCAGATGGCTGTCTTCCTCTTCACCTATAGGGGTTTCAAGAGACACAGGCTCTTGAGCTATTTTCATAATCTCCCTCACCTTATCCTCTGTCATTCCCATTTCAGCTGCTATTTCTTCCGGAACAGGATCCCTGCCAAGCTCCTGCAGGAGCTGTCTTGAAACCCTTATAAGCTTATTTATTGTCTCAACCATATGAACAGGTATTCTTATTGTCCTTGCCTGGTCGGCAATGGCTCTTGTAATCGCCTGCCTGATCCACCAGGTGGCATAAGTGCTGAATTTGAAGCCCTTTGTATAGTCAAACTTCTCAACAGCCTTAATAAGTCCCAGATTCCCTTCCTGAATAAGATCCAGAAACAGCATACCTCTGCCAACATACCTCTTTGCTATGCTGACTACCAATCTAAGATTAGCTTCTGTAAGCTTCTTCTTTGCATCAGCATCATTTTTCTTGATTTTGTCAGCCAGGTCAATCTCTTCCTCCGGACTTAGCAAGGGCACCTTGCCTATTTCTTTAAGATACATCCTAACAGGATCATCTATACTAATACCTTCAGGAATGCTTATATCAAGATCCACTTCCTCAGTTTCTTCATCAAGAGGTGGTATATCCATATCGTTTTCTATAGCTCCAACTACATCTATACCTTTGGTTTCCAGATATTCATAGAGCTTATCTATCTGTTCCGGATCCATTTCTACTTCTTCAAAGGTATCCATTATTTCCTTATACGTCAGTGATCCATTTTTCTTGCCTTTATCAACCAGCTCTTTCACATATGTCATTTTTAATTCTTCTGTTTTCATCGTTATCCCCTCCCTTCCGGATATCACCTTTTCTTCTTCTGCAGCTCTTTAATCTCAACATAAATTCTATTGGCTTCTTCTTTTTCTCCTGCTTGATACATTTCATCCATTTTTTCTATCATTTCCTGAATTCTTCTATCGGATTTTGATTGTTTCACCTTTTCCAAGCTGGATTTTATCAAGCTGTCTACGTCTATCTCCGGCAGCCTTTGACTAAAGATTTCCGCAACCTTTGACTTTTCGTCGTCCTTTTCAAAGAAACCGATAATCTCACCTGCTGTTATTGTCTTTCTCTCCCTGGCCGCTTTCTGGATAATTCCGGCAATCTTTATATGAATATCATTAGAAAAATCGGCTGGTTCCAAGAACTCAAAAATATTTTCTGCTTTCTTGAAATAATAAATACATATATTCAAAAGATAAATCTCTGCTGTTATCTCACCCTTTTTTAACTCTAGCTCATTTTTTTTATTATTTAATATATTATGTTTATTATTTCCATTTTTATTCTCATCCCTGAGTCTGTTCAACTCCGCATAAAGAGCTGTCTCATTTACCTGCATCATTTTTGAATATTTCTTAATGTAAGCATCCACTTCAACATTGCTTATAACATCCTTTAAAATTCCAGAAAAACCCTTTGTAAATTTTATTCTGTCTTGTATGTTATTTATGTCCAAACCACTTTTTAAATTTTCAATTTTATATTCAATCAGTGAAACACTTTTCTTTATTCTATCCCTGAAGGCGTCTATGCCTTCCTTTCTGATATATTCATCAGGGTCCTTGCCTGTAGGCAAGCTAAGCACCTTTACAATGCAGCCTTCCTTCTCAAGTACGGATAATCCCTTCATTGTAGCAGTCTGTCCTGCCATGTCGGAATCATAAGATATTATAATCTCATTGGAAAAGCGCTTTAAAAGCTTTGCTTGATTCTCGGTAAAGGCTGTTCCCAGAGAGGCAACAGCATTGTCTACTCCAAACTGATGCAAAGCTATTGTGTCCATATAACCTTCAACCACTATAATATTCTCAAGGTTTTGTACCTTCTTGACAAAATTCAGTCCGTAAATATTATAACCTTTGTTGAAAACAGGAGTATCCGGTGAGTTCAGGTACTTAGGCTTTGAATCATCTGTAACCCTTCCTCCAAAAGCTATAACATTTCCCTTGAGATCTATTATGGGGAACATTATCCTATTTCTGAATTTGTCGTAATATCTTTCGCCATCCTTATTCTTAACAATGAGTCCGGCCTTATACAACAATTCAGTATTGAAGCCCTTTCTTTTCATGAAGTCCATCAGTTCCTGCCATCTATCCGGTGCGACCCCCAGTCCAAACCTCTTGATTATTGTCTCGCTAAGGCCTCTTCTTCTGAGATACTCCATGGCCTTTTCATTTGTACTGAGATTGCTGTAGAAAAACCTCGCCGCTTCAGTATTGACCTTGTACAATGCTTTCTGAAGCTTCGCTTTTTCCAGCTGTTTGGGATCCTTGTCCTCCTCAAGCTGTACACCGGCTCTCTCAGCAAGCAGCTTAACTGCTTCTATAAAGTTTAATTTTTCGATTTTCTGTATAAAAGTTATTACGTTACCTCCAACACCGCATCCGAAGCAATTGAATATCTGCTTTGATGATGACACACTGAAGGATGGTGTCTTTTCGGAATGAAAAGGGCATAAAGCCCCGTAATTACTGCCACTTCTCTTCAATGTCATATATTCCGAAATAACATCCACAATATCGTTTTTTTCTATTATCTCAGAAATCTTATCTTCTGAGAAAAGCATCACTTTTTCCACCTTTTATTTTATTCAAACATTCTATCAATAATTTATATATTTATTCTCCATTTATTCTAAATATCCTTCATGTTTTGAGAAATTAGAAAGCTGAGTGCTTTTTCAAAGTCCTTGTCATCGCTTCCACAACGCTTTGCAGGGCCTTTGGTCCGCCCGCCGCTTCTTCTTACAATTCCAGCCATATGTCTTTCAAAAAGCAGCCGGTCAATATTGTTCTCATCATATACCATCCCGCTGAAGGATAGAGCATAAGCCTTCTTGCCGAGTACAAGGGATGCTAGTCCGAAGTCTCCTGTCACAACGATATCTCCCTTTGATGCCTTATTAATTATTGCCATATCCACTGCCTGCGATACATTGTCAACCATTATTTTTTCCATGGCTCTATTGTAATTGTCGCTATGGTGGCATGTGCTGTGAAAAAAAACAACACCGACTCCATGTCGGGCTGCTATTTTCTCAATCAAAGCAGTCACAGGGCAAGCATCCCCATCTACAAGTATTTTCATTTTGATACCTCGGTAGTTTTTAAATTACATGCCGAATTAAAATTTATTCGACATGCAATCCAAATATCCTTCAAAATATAAGAAATTTTATACATTTTTTCTTCTACACCTGCCACGGAGATGGAATAAACAGCTCAGTGAAAATATTTATAGCAAAACGGTCAGACATCCCTGCGATATAATCACACACAAGTCTATCTATATTTGCATTCTCCTTTTTCCGTAAATCCTCAACGGGTATCTCCTCAGGGTTCTGAATATAATACTCATACAAGCCCTTAATTATATTTTTCGTTTTCTTCTCCTCCACCTTGGCAGCGGAACCTATATACACCATATCAAACATGAATTTTCTCAGCTCCCGGCTAGCCTGATTTACATTGCTGCTCATCATTATGTCTTCTTTACACATGCTTTCAGTTATTATGTCATTTATCATTGTATTTATCCTTTGTTTGTGTGTATATCCGAGAACCTTCATACACTCTTCCGGTATTGATGAGATTTCAAGGATTCCTCCTCTAAGTGCATCATCAATATCATGGTTAATATAAGCAACCCTGTCTGATAAACTGACGATCCTGCCCTCCAGTGTTTCAGGCACCAGCTCCCCGGGATGCTTCAAAATTCCGTCTCTTACCTCATAGGTCAAGTTAAGTCCCTTCCCCCCTTCGAGAATATCAACGACCCGCAGACTCTGTTCATTATGCTTGAATCCACCGGGGTGTAATTCATTAAGCACCTTCTCCCCTGCATGTCCAAAGGGTGTATGTCCCAGGTCATGCCCAAGGGCTATTGCCTCAGTCAGGTCTTCATTCAATCTGAGTGCTCTTGCAATGGTACGTGCTATCTGTGATACCTCCAGGGTGTGGGTAAGCCTTGTCCTGTAATGATCCCCTTCCGGAGATATGAATACCTGGGTTTTATGCTTTAGTCTCCTAAATGCCTTAGAGTGCAATATCCTATCCCTGTCCCTTTGATAATCGGTTCTTATATCACACTTCTCCTCTGAAACCAACCTCCCTTTTGTATTCATACTTAAGGCAGCGTACTTGGAAAAATTCTGCTTTTCCATGCTTTCAGTGATTTCTCTGATTTTCATATATACCTCTCCATTTGCAATATTCTTGCATATGTTCAGTGTAACTGCTATTAATAATTTATATGTACATGATTATATACAACATAAATTTAAATATTCCTTTTTTTTTGCATAAAAAAGGCTTCCATTAAATTTTTCAACGATCAAGGAAGCCTTTTATGAAACTCGCTTACGGGGCATGACAAATTAAGGTGGAACAGATGCTCCTACTCGTTATAAAAAAAGGTTGCACTTAATGCAACCAAAGATTAATCCGCTCCGAAGAAATATTTGTTTATATCATCTATCACTTTTTTGAGTTTTTCCTTATCAGCATAGAAATATTTAATATTCCTTATTTTTTCTTCTTTAATAAAGCCCGCTTGTTTTAATATGTCCAAATGATGGGATACTGTGGGGGTGGAAATGCCAACCAGATCGGACAGCGCCTTCCCATAGCTCTTATTGTTTACAAGCAAGCGAAGAATCTCCATCCTTGACTTATCATCAATAACCTTTAAAATAGTGGAAAGCTCATCCAATAGTGCTTCCCTCTTATCCCTGGTCACCCTGCAGTCAAAAACCACATAAAGCTTATCACCGGAGAATATCCTTATGCACCTTTGGGGAGAAACAAAATATGAGGGAATTACATAATATTCCTTGTAGCCGGAAAATAGTTTTCTCGGCCTTCCTGAAATCTTTTCAAGAATTGATTCTATGCTGTCCTTACCGTTGAAGCTGTCTACGTACTGTATTCCTGCTTCCATCCTGTCCTTGCAGTGCTCCAGCTTTGTCACGAAATCATGTTTCATAATAGTTCTATACGTGTGCACTGTATTGCTCTTTACTTTCCCTGGGTGCTCAAAGAACTCCATGAGCTCACTTTCTTCAACAATCCACTTGATCTTTTCCTGTATCTTATACCGTTCTTTTCTATCGGTAAATGCTTTTTGTATCCTTGATTTATCTATTTCTTCATTTAACAAGAAAAAGTAAAAATCCAACAGATCAAGCTGCTCTATGTACTCAATAAACCGCGTTATTGAGGTAAGCTCTTCGCTTTCCAGTATGAGGTTCAGTATGTTCATTCCTCCTGCCGGAAACAGCTTGAAAGTATCCAAGGCTTTCAAATCTTCTTCCTTAAGCTTGGTCAGCATCTCTTCCGCCCATTTTATCTCATATTGGTGATGTGCAGCATCTGTGAGCAAATGAACCGCACAGATCAATTCTATGACAGGAGAATTAAATACCTTTATATTCGGTTCATTGGTCTCACCGTATATTTCCATTGGCATCTACAATACCCCCCTTAATTCGACATATATCTAATTAATAATATTACCAATTAAATGACAAACATGCAACTGAAAATTTTAATCATTCAATACCAATTATTCTTCGTTCATCCTCATTAAGTTCTCTGAAATCACCGGGTTCAAGAGTTTCATCCAGCTTAAGCTCTCCCATGGACTTACGTTTCAAATATATGACTTCCTTTCCCACTGCCTTAAACATTCTCTTGACTTGATGGAACTTACCCTCATAGATAGTAATCTCAACCAGCGAAATGCTCCCCCTTTCCAATATCTCAAGCTGTGACGCCATGGTCTTGTAGCCGTCCTCCAGAATTACACCCTTGCTGAAGGCTTCTACATCCTCCTCACTTACCCTGCCCATTACTCTTGCCATATAAGTTTTAGGAACATGCTTTTTAGGGGACAGCAGCCTGTGGGAAAGCTGTCCATCGTTTGTAAGCAGCAATAGACCTTCGGTATCCTTGTCCAGTCTGCCTACCGGAAAAGGATCGAAGGCCTTGAATTCCTCGGGAAGCAAATCGACAACTGTCCGCTCCCGGCTGTCTTCAGTAGCGGATATAACCCCTTGGGGCTTGTTCATCAATATATATATGAAATCCTTATAAAAGAGCTTGCTGCCTCCTACGTTTATTGTCTGACAACCAGCCTCCACCTGCTGTCCCGGGTCTTTTACCACTATCCCGTCTATTTCAACCAAGCCGCTTTTTATAAGCTCCTTTACTTCTTTTCTGGTACCATACCCCATATTGGAGAGTATCTTGTCTATTCGCTGTCTGTTACCCATCACTGCGTCTCCTTTATCCACTTATTACTCTCTTGCCCTTCCTCTAAGAATATATTTTATCACATTCTGTCTCCTTATTCTAATATAATGAAGTTTGAAAAGTTAAAATAATTGGAATATAATATAATGTAATGCAAATGAATATAAAGGAAACCCTATGTTTCTCCACAATTTCCGGTACATAAGGAGGATTATATGCACACAGACAACTTAACCCGGCTTTATAACAATATATACGGCTGCCTGCTCTCAGCATACCGGACTCACGATGCTGAGGGTACATGGAATGCTGTAAAGGCATACATTGAAGACGCCAAATTCATGGATGACCTTAATAAGATGGTTGAAAACAGAGATTACAGCTGCAGCGCTGTACTGACACTGTGCCAGAGTCTTATGGATAAGCTTGCTCAGGATAATATACCTCCAAGCTGGCTTGAATATGTATACCAGTATTCCTTAAACAAGTCCTTCCCTCATACAGTTACAACAGAGCTTCTGAACAAGCTCGAAGACTCGAGTATTATATATCTTGCAATTCTGAGGGCAATTTCTGAATTTCAGAAGGAAAGCAGTGATAATACCTGGCAGAGCAAATATCCCATGCTGTTCCTCTCTCCCGATGAGGAGTCTGCACTGGAAAACCCAATCGAATATAAGAAATTCCTTAAAGCCTTCGATGATGAATACATATATGAAATGATGAAGCTTAACCAGGAGGTTTTGGGCTTTAATACCCTTGATCATATTTGCGGCGTGCATTCCCTTGCATTATATATAGGAAGAGAATTGAAAAAAACTGGAATTCCCATCGATCTTGGCAGGGTATCCGGAGCTGCTGCAGGTCATGATATAGGAAAATACGGCTGCAAGTCAAAGGAACTAAAAAGAGTGCCGTATCTTCACTATTATTATACCGATTTATGGTTCAAAAACCACGATATCACCTATATCGGCCACATAGCCACCAATCATTCCACCTGGGATCTGGAGCTTGAGAATCTTCCTCTTGAATCCCTGATACTCATTTACTCAGATTTCAGAATAAAACAGAGAACAACAGATAATATCAAAGAAATGTATATCTACTCCCTCCAGGATTCCTTCAGTGTTATTCTTGATAAGCTGGACAATGTAGACGCTGCAAAGGAAAAGAAGTACAAACGTGTGTATTCCAAGCTTTTAGATTTTGAGAATTATATGATAAACCTTGGCATAGAAGTTGATATCAGCAAGATAAGGAATGAATCCCCTAAGGACTATAAGCTTAAAAACTACCATTTTTCTTTGATAAGTGGAAATCAGATAATTAAGAACATCAAGTATCTGGCAATAAATCATAATGTAAACCTCATGTATCAGATGAGAGATGAGGCTTCTCTTAATCTGATACTTGAATCAGCCAGGAGTGAAAGCAATTGGAAAAGGCTCCGGGAATACATAAGAATCCTGGATGAGTATTCCACATATCTCACACAGAAGCAAAAGCTTGTAACAATTAAGTTCCTTTATGATCAACTGGTTCATTGGGAGGATGATATCAGAAGACAGTGTGCTGAGCTTATGGGGCTTCTGATTGCCACTTTTGATGAAAACTACCGCAAGGCGGTTCCTGAGGATGTCATACTTGACACTCCATTCATGACCAGTCATGAGCTTTTAGATAAATACATACAGCTTCTTGCCAACCCTGATCACAAGATGGTACCCCTTCATAGAAGCTACTTGGGTTACAGCATCAGCATCGTTATATCTTCATTGTTTTCCCATTGCAGCAAGAGTCATGTGGAAAGCTTCATGAGAGTTGTTGTCAAGTACTATAATGACGGCATTCGCAGGAGTAACGAGACCAAGCTGTACCTGCTTGAAGCAATAAGGTATATTCCGGTCTCCAATGACCATGTGACGGACAGTAAAATATTTGAGTTTGTCAGAAGAATGTTGAAGGAAAAAAACAATACCCTCAGGATTTCCGCTCTGGATGTGACATATAGTGTTTTATCCCGGTTTGCGGACCCCATTGATGCATCAGGCGAAAAAAACGCTGTAGCCAGCTTTATCTTATGTATTAGACAATTTATATATGATACTCTTAAACGGTCCGGTGTCGCTTCAGAAAACTTTATTAAATACAAAACAGCCTGTCTCCTTGACATGGAGCCAATGGTACTGAATATGCTTTCCGACTTTTGTCAGAAGGATATACACAAGTTTTCCGAGATATCCTTAAGCAATCTTAAAACAGCAACAGAGTGGGTAATAAAAAGACTCCAGATTGACCTGCTGCTTGACAATTCCTTGAAAAACCCCAAGTCTAACGGGTTTTACTCAGCCATGCATTTCTGCAACCTTCTAAAGGTCAGTGCCTCAGAGAATGTCCGCAATCGTGCCGGAGAAGCTCTGATACAGATTGTACCCCATTTATCCATAGAACAGAGGAATGACATTGTTGTAGAAATGCTGAGGGCTCTTGAAATTGACGGATACCAATTTGCCGAGTATATTCCCAATTACCTGGGAAAATTGATACTTTCCCTTGAACCCGTCGAGCTGGATGAAGTCCTGGATGATTTCAAGGAAAAAATCAAGAGCTCCACCCCCCATTTGGATTCACTTATGCTAAAAACCATAAGCATAGCAATAGCAAATTATCCATCATATATTGAGGTGTCAAATGAAAAGAAGAGCTTCCATGAAAGCAGACTAGCCAGAATGCTGGGAATAATCATTAACGGACTTGCACATTACGATGGTAATGTAAAGCAGGCTGCCTTCAGCGTTTTAGGCAAGGAGATCTTTGGTTCGACAACTCTCCCGCTTAATGAAAAGAGTCAGGTTTTTACCCATATCGCCAAGAAGCTGCTTACACTGCTTGAGGATGATATACAGGAAGGCCTGCTTTTTCTTACAAATTCTGCAGGCTTGAATAACATATACAGGTTTATTTCTGATTATACCTTCTTCTATAAAGACATTGACATAGCTGTTCCTGAGAAGGTCGCTTTCTTCCCCGGAGCTTTTGACCCCTTCTCCCTGGGACATAAAGAGATTGCAAAGGCCATTCGGGATATGGGCTTTGAAGTTTATCTTGCAGTGGATGAATTTTCCTGGTCAAAGAAAACTCTTCCAAATCTTATCCGTAAGAATATTATAAATATGTCTATAGCAGATGAATTCAATATATACATTTATCCTGAGGATTATCCCACAAATATAGCAAACCCCTTGGATTTAAAAGTATTGAAGGATAATTTTCCTGCATCGGAAGTATATATCGTTGCAGGAAGCGATGTCATGATTAATGCATCTGCATATAAGAAGGAAAAAGGCAAAAACTCCATACAGACTTTTTCACATATAATATTTGAAAGAAAGAGCTTGAACAGTCAATATGAAAGTGATGACAATTCCCTGGAGGAAACAGTGAGCAAAATAGGCGGGACGGTTATCCGCTTGTCTCTTCCTCCTCAATATGAAGATATCAGTTCTACTCAAATACGGAATAACGTGGATGAAAATAGAGATATATCAATGCTTGTAGACCCTTTGGCACAAAGATTTATTTATAATAACGGCTTCTATCAGAGTGAACCGCAGTATAAATCAATGATACAGACAAAATCCACCGAGATCGAAGTCGTGGAGGAAGCCGGCAGAGAGCTTCTCACAGAGCTGTCCGCAGCCTTGAGTATCAGCTATGAGATCTTTGCAGCCAAGTTTGGCAGTTTTCTCAAAAAGACATCAAATAGGCTGCTGCTGATCAGAGATGCTGAGCACGGGAAGCAAATCCTCGGCTTCTCAGCTTTTCACAGAGTAAACTTCAGCCTTCTATACGAGGAATTCAGAAACAGTACGGTAACAGAATATATTAGAAACAACTCAACCGGAAAAATAGTGAGTTTAGATGGTATTTTCATTGCCAATAGTGCAGTCCTTGAAAATATGGCGCAGATTCTTCTTGCCGAGACATTGGCTTACTGCATATCCAGGGACTATGACTATGCAATCTACAGCAATACTTTGAATGAACACAACTCATCCGGCCTTCTTGAGGTTCTGCATCTTATGGGCTTTAAGGACATACCCTGTCCGGAATTTGACAATAAAGTGCTTTCAGTAAATATCAGCACTCCCTGCACCTTGAATCTGGATATTGAAACCACTATCAAAGAGCCCTTTCGAAACAGCAATGCATTTCTGGATGTAGTATCCAGAACGAGAAAAAAGCTTCAAAGCACTCTGGCGGAAGTATATGACGGGAATCTTATATTGCCTTTTGACAGAGGGATTATGTACAACACCCTGATTAAAAAAATATGTGAGGTGAATGATGTTCCCTCAAAACCTGTTACTCCCAGAAAGCTTGGCCCTGCGATGTGTGTTCCTTATGGCAACATGCTAAGCAGAAGCATTATTCCCAATACCGTTACCAAGGCACTGCACACTGAAAAGCTCTTCAGTCCTGATATGAGAAGCTACAAAATTGGTAACTTCCCCTACTATCTGGATCTGGATATACAGATAAAGATGCTGCATTCCTTTGGAAAGCCCATCATACTAGTAGACGATACCCTTCATCACGGCTATAGAATAAAGGTGCTGGATCCTCTGCTGAAGAAAGAAAACCTTAAGGTACGGAAGATAATTGTAGGGATACTGTCGGGCAGAGGAAAGGAACTTATGGAGATTCAGGGCCGGGATATTGATTGTGCGTATTTCATACCCAGATTGAGAGAATGGTATAACGAAAACAACTTTTATCCTTTTATCGGTGGTGATGCTTTGTGGAGAGGTGTATATCCAAAAAGAAACCTGCTTCCTTCGATAAATATGATACTGCCTTATACCTCACCTTCATTTCTTAATGAGACGTCTAAAAAATCAATATTCAAGCTTTCACAAGTCGCAATGGAAAATGCGATAGATATACTGTCGACCCTGGAAGATGAGTTCCAGTATGTCAACGAAAGAAGTATGACCCTGTCATCCATGGGGCAGGTATTCATAATACCCAGGAGTCCTGACCATGGAAAAAATATGGACTATGACCTGAGTCTAAGTCCATCCTTCTACTTGAAAAATGACCTGGAGCTTTTAAACAGACTCGAGAATATCATATGCTGAATCCATTTGACGGGGGTGATGAAAAATGTTTTATTACAAGCACTGCAACAGGACCTTGGTATCCTTGAAAAGCTATGAGCAGATTAATGAAATTTCCGAGGCAGCTGCAGCCTCCGACACCGGACGCATATTCGCACTGACAAGCGGCTCTCCGAAAGCTGCACGAAGAAGCTTTTGTGTATCCCAGTCCGACCTGCTTTTTACTTCAGAAGAGAATTTGAGAATGCTGCTTCTCCCCAGATTAGCCGAAGACAATCTGCCTGCATGGCTATTACAGGCTGTGCATAACAATAGAGTCACTATGCTAAACACTGACTATCCCAACTGGGAGGATGTCCTGCTCTTTGAAGCACCTGAAAAGTGGCGAATCAATGTTGTAGGCCTTGGGGATGTCGGAGGCACTCTTGTCTCCGGCCTAAGACTCTTGGGAGGAGACTGCATATCGGATATAGGAATATATGACATAGATCCAAATAAGGTTAAACGCTGGGAGTTCGAAGCCAACCAAATCATGGACCCTTCCGGTATACTTGACCATCCTCCGGTCCTGCCCATATCAGAAGACCAGCTTTTTGACTGTGACATGTTCATATTCTGTGTTACTGTGGGTGTGCCTCCTATAAGCGAAAATCCGGGAGACGTCAGAATTGCGCAATACGAAGGCAATTTAAGGATAATTAAACAATATGCCTTATCTGCCAGAGCTAACTGCTATAAAGGAATATTTGCAGTAGTATCCGACCCGGTGGATTTATTATGCAAGGCCGCCTTTGACTTCAGCAATACCGACAGCAGCGGCAGGCTTGATTTTAAAGGTCTTGCAGCTGAACAGACAAGAGGTTACGGGCTCGGTGTCATGCATGCACGGGCAGCTTACTATGCCGGACTAAGCAATTCGACGGCACATTATATAAAAGAAGGCAGAGCTTTCGGTCCTCATGGTGAAGGACTGATAATTGCAGACAGCATCGTTAAATACAATGACCTTCTTTCCCGAGGCCTTACAGAAAAAGCAAAAACGGCCAACCTTGAAGTCCGTAATCTGGGCTTCAAGCCTTATGTAGCACCGGCTCTTTCATCCGGCTGCTTGTCAATACTTGCTACCATCAGAGGACAGTGGCATTATAGCGCCACCTTCCTGGGCGGAGTATATCTGGGAGCAAGAAACAGACTGCTTCCCTCAGGTATCGAGCTAGAGAGGCTGCCAATTCCTGATGAGCTTTTCCACAGATTGGAAAACACTTATGAAAGCCTGAGAGAGATTAAAAGGCCCTGAACTTCAAGTGTTCAGGGCCCTTTATTTAAAACTCCGGAGGCAGTGTCAGCATTTCTTCATAGTTGAACACCGGCCCGTCTACGCACATGTACTTGTTCCCCACCTTGCAGTGCCCGCACTTTCCTATGCCGCACCTCATATGGGTTTCCAGGGATGTAAGTATGTCAGTTCCCTTCATTCCAAGCTTTATAAGGTCTTTTGCCACTGCTTTTATTCTCCTTGGGGAAGCACATATAATAGCTGTAGTATTCTCCCAATCCAATCCCAGATCAGGCAGCAGATCATTGATATAGCCTACATAAGCATCAACCTTGTCAGTAGGCTTGCTAAGCGCATAGAGAGCATTGACCCCGTCAACCTCATTCCACTTTTTAATGTCCTCCTTGTAAACAAGTCCTTCATAGGTTGTAGCACTGGCTATTACTACAAGCTTCCCAAAATCCTTTATATTCTCAATTATCCTTACAATCATGGTCCGGACCGGTGCCAGCCCTACACCGCTGCCTACAATCAGTATATCCCTTCCCTTAAGCTCCTCATAGGGGAAGCCTTTTCCGAAAGGCCCCCTGAGACCTACCTTGTCGCCGACCTTAAGCTCATGCATTGCAGATGTAACACGGCCTGCCTTCTTTACACAGAAATCAAAGTAATCCTTCTGGGATGGTCCAAAGGGTATGGAAATCGCTATTTCCCCTACTCCAAATATGGTAATCTCAAAAAATTGTCCTGTAAATTTATAGTTTTCATGCAGCCCCTTATCCTCATATTGGATAATAAACCTCTTTATGTCCCTTGTTTCCTGAATTATCTCCTTTATCACGGCTACTTGGGGCCTATAGACATTTTCACAGCTATTATGCTCCGAATTATGCGCCTGTATCTCAAATCTTGCAGCTGCTGCATTACCCTGCTTCATCGCTTCGATATCATGCTTGTACTCCTGCTTAAGCTTTGATGCAACTTCAATAATATCAATAAACGCAGGACATACATTTATACATCTCCCACAGCCTGTGCACCCTTTGAAGCCGAATCTTTCCTCTATATACTTCAGCTTGTCGTAAATCCTGTACCTTACTCTTGAAACCTCGTTTCTGGGGTTATGTCCTCCGGCATTTCTGGTAAAGGAATCACTCTGGCAGGAATCCCAGTATCTGACCCTGCATTTCTCCCCATAGCAGCCTTCTTCCTCTACTATGTTGAAGCAGGTGCAGGTGGGGCATACGCTTGTACAGCCGGTACAGCCTATGCACTGCTTTGATATTTCCTTCCAGATTTCATTATTGTAGGTTTCTTCCATTACCTTTGCTATATTAGTTAAATTCACCCTGCTTACAAACTTCTCCAGAACAGCATTTTGAAGAGCTGCCTTCAGCTCATCTGCTTCGACCTCAATATTTCCAAAAAAATCAGCTGCAAGGTCAATAAGCTCCTTTCCCTTTTCTGAGCCTGCTTCAACCAAATATTCATCCTCTATTGGAGTCAGCATCAGATCATAGCCTTTTTGTGCAAAGGGCCCAACTCCGGTAGAGGAGCAATAGCAATTGTACCCCGGTTCGGTACAGTTTACTACTACTATATAGGTCTTTTCCCTTCTTCCGGCATAATTGTGATCCCTGAATTCTTCTGCATAAAACCTGTCCAGGTAGGCTATGCCATATGCGTCACAAGCTCTGACTCCAAATAGTATTCTCGGTTTAAGCTTACCGGCATCAAATTCTGTAATTTGTATATCTCCATCATTTTTCTGCCAATTATACAGGTTTTCCTTCTGCTCAAACAAATACTCCTTCACAGGCATTGCAGTATTAAGATAGTCCATAGTAAAACTCTTCTCCTGAAAGGGCATGAGCATTACATCTTCATTCTGCTGCCTCGTGGGCGCATACACATCAAAGCTGAGTGACCATGCTTCAAGTAATTTGGATACATCTTTTTTGTTTAATATCAGCAACTACTTCACCCCCTCTAATCTAACGGCGCAAACCTTGAACTCAGGTATCTGCGATACCGGATCAAAGCTTCTGTTGGTCAGCCTGTTGACCGGAGCTTCCCCAAAATGGAAGGGCATGAAAACAACTCCCTTTGTGATTTTATCTGTGATAATTGCAACTGTTTCAATTTCTCCTCTTCTGGAAGTCACCCTTACTTTATTATTGTTGCTTATTCCCAGCTTTTCAGCATCTGCAGGATGTATCTCTATAAAACCGTGAGGATATTCTCTATCCAATGCCCAGGATCTCCTGGTCATAGTCCCTGTATGATAGTGATGCTGGATCCGTCCCGTTGTCATTACAAGGGGATACTCGTCACTGACTGATTCACCCGGATCTCTGTATTCGTTAACAGTGAATTTCCCCAAGCCTCTAGAAAACTTATCCTTATGCAGAAATTTTGTGCCCGGGTGCAAAAGATCAGGGCATGGCCACTGCAAACCAACTTTATCTATTCTATTGTAACTGATTCCTCCATAGCTTGGAGTCAGGCTCCGGATTTCTTCCATTATATCACCGGGTTCTTTATAATCAGCCGGATAGCCAAAAGCTTCAAAAAGGGCACAGAGTATTTTCCAGTCAGGCATACTGTTTCCTACAGGTTCAATGGCCTTTCTCACTCTTTGCACTCTACGCTCTGTATTTGTAAAGGTGCCGTCCTTTTCCAGGAAACTGGTTCCCGGCAATACTATATTTGCAAGCTCTGAGGTCTCAGTCATGAAAATATCCTGCACCACCAGGAATTCCAGATTCTTCAGAGCTTTCTCCACATGGCTCATATCAGGGTCGGAAAGCATGGGGTTTTCACCCATTATAAACAAAGCCTTTATCTTACCGTGAGCTGCCTCCTCCATCATTTGGGATACAGTCAAGCCGTTGTCACAGGCTGTATCCTTGCCCCATGCGGCTTTGAACTTTTCTCTGATACTGTCATTCAGTACAGACTGGTACCCTGGGAATACATTGGGCAGGGCACCCATATCACAGGCACCCTGTACATTGTTCTGCCCCCTCAGCGGGTTTACTCCCGAGGCTTCCTTTCCGATCTGCCCTGTTATCAAGGCAAGGTTTGCCAGTGCAGCAACATTTGCCGAGCCGGTCACATGCTGTGTGATTCCCATAGCATAGACAATGGAGGCATTTCCAGCTCCTGCAAACATTCCTGCAAATTCCCTCACCGTATCGGCATCAACCCCGGTTATCAGAGATACAGCTTCCGGAGTATATTTATTGACAGACTCTTTGAATTCTTCATAGCCTTCCGTCCTGCTTCCAATGAAGTCCTCATTTGCCAGACCTTCAGATACAATTACATTAAGCATCCCGTTAATAAAAGCAAGATTGGTTCCCGGGTTCAACGGCGCATATGCTGCAGCATGCTCCACCAGAGGTATGCGCCTGGGATCTGCAATAATAAGCCTTGCACTGTTTTTCAATACAGCCTCTCTTATCCTCATTCCAATGAGAGGGTGCTGTTCAGTTGTGTTTGATCCTATAATAAATATAACATCTGCCTTTGAAAGCTCATCTATCGAGTTGGTCATTGCACCACTACCGAATGCAGCAGCTAAACTAGCCACTGTAGGACTATGTCACAAACGGGCACAATGATCTATATTGCTTGTTCTCAATACCGATCTCGCAAACTTTACCATCAGGTAGTTTTCTTCATTGGTACATCTTGCCGAGGACAATACCCCGATAGCTTCAGGTCCATATTCAAATATTATCCTGTTCAGTTCTTCTGCTGTACTCTCTATTGCCTCCTCCCAGGCCATCTCCTTGAAGCTTCCATCCCTCTGTCTTTTTAAAGGCTGCTTTAACCTATCGGGATGGTTGACAAAAGTATATCCCTGCCAGCCTTTGACGCATAGCTTGCCCTGGCTTACAGGATGGCCTGCTTCCGGAGTTACTCCTATAACCTCGTCATCCCGGACATTTACATAGAAGCTGCAGCCACAGCCGCAATAACCACAAGTAGTCAGTACTTTTTTCATTCCTTGCTTCCCCCTTACTCTGCAATACAAATATTTGTCTTTTTAATTATTAAACTATGTGTTTTGTACTAAAGCTTCTTCATTTGCATGATTTGGGACAAATTCTCCCTTTATCATGAATATATTGTAGCACAAAAATATTTACATTGGATATAGTACGAATTCCATAACAGCCAAGGAAACTTTTCGCGAAATATATATTTGAATTTTGCCATCAATTTTTGTATATATTATAATATTGAGAACATTTTGTCAAAATAAATTATCTGTGAAAATTATATCAAATTTATAAATTGCTAAAAGAATACGCAGGATTTTTAATTTCTATATAGAAGATATAATATAGCTAATTAATTTTATGTGCTATACTATTTTTTGAATTTTCCGATAAAATACTTAATTAAACCGGGAAAATTTCTAAAAAACCTATTCTCTATTTTGCAACTTATTATATAATATATATGGGCGTAATATAAGCTTGAATATTATATATGAGTTTATAAAAATCTCAAAATTTTGACAGCTGTGTACGAACAAAAATTAATATTTGGAGGGAGATACCTATGAACGCAAAACAATACTGCGAGGAACTTTACGAAAGAGTTGTAAAGAGAAATCCTGGAGAGCCGGAATTCCATCAAACTGTTAGAGAGGTTCTTGATTCCTTAGTACCAGTTCTTGATAAGCGCCCTGATTTTATAGAGCTTGGTATCATGGAAAGCCTGGTTGAACCGGAAAGACAGTTCACATTCAGAGTGCCGTGGGTGGATGACAAAGGTAAGGTACAGGTTAACAGAGGCTTTAGAGTACAGTTCAACGGAGCTATTGGACCATACAAGGGGGGCTTGAGATTCCATTCTTCAGTATATATAGGAATCATCAAATTCCTCGGCTTTGAGCAAACATTCAAAAACTCCCTGACCGGTCTGCCAATAGGCGGCGGCAAGGGCGGTTCCGACTTTGACCCAAGAGGCAAGTCAGATGCAGAAATAATGAGATTCTGCCAGAGCTTTATGACCGAACTTTACAAATATATCGGGCCGGACGTCGACGTTCCTGCAGGTGACATCGGTGTTGGCGGAAGAGAAATTGGCTACCTCTACGGACAGTATAGAAGAATCAAAGGTGTATTTGAAAACGGCGTACTTACCGGAAAAGGCCTTTCTTATGGCGGAAGCCTGATAAGACCTGAGGCTACAGGCTATGGTGTTACTTATTTCTGTAATGAAATGCTGAAGCA
Organism: Clostridia bacterium BRH_c25; assembly: GCA_001515955.1. The sequence continues at coordinate 26,526 of LOES01000103.1, forward strand.
TGAAGGTGATACAATCGAAGGCAAGACAGTTGCTATTTCCGGCTTTGGTAATGTTGCATGGGGTATATGCATAAAGGTTGCCGAATTAGGCGGAAAAGTTGTTACACTCTCAGGCCCTGACGGATACATCTATGATCCGGATGGAGTAGTAGGCGAAAAGATAGAATATTTGCTTGAAATGCGTAATTCAGGAAGAGATATGGTTAAGGACTATGCAGATAAGTATGGAGTTCAGTTCTTCCCTGGGGAAAAGCCGTGGAATGTCAAAGCTGATATTATAATACCTGCTGCTACTCAGAACGATATCCTGTTGGAGCATGCAAAACAAATAGTTGCCAACGGTGTCAAGTATGTCTGCGAAGCTGCCAATATGCCATGTACAAACGAAGCAGTTGAGTACTTCCTCGAGCATAAGCTGATAGTTGGACCCTCCAAGGCAGCCAATGCCGGCGGAGTTGCTACATCAGCCCTTGAAATGTCCCAGAACAGCATGAGACTTTCATGGACAGCAGAAGAAGTTGACCAGAAGCTTCATCAGATAATGATCAACATACACAACAATGCAATGAAAGCTGCCGAAGAGTTTGGATTCGGCTACAACCTGGTTGCAGGCGCCAATATCGCAGGCTTCCTTAAAGTAGCAGAAGCTATGAAGGCTCAGGGTATAGTATAATATAAATAATATCAACCATTTAAGCTTTAAAGAGACCTGTGAATTATCACAGGTCTCTTCAGTTTGATTATTGACTACCTCCACCTTTAAGCTTATCCGCCTTGAACAATTCAAATTTGTAATCCTCTCTGAATAATTAAGGTGTAGACTTTCTGAACATCCGTATATATACAGCTCCATCACAAAACCTACCCTGGCATTCCTCAGATTATTTTACAATATCCGCCAATTATATCCTGCAATTTATGTTTAATATTGAAGGATAAAGGAGGTTTATGCAGAATATGTATATGGTAAAGCTTTATATGTAATAATAACCATTTTTCATATGTGAGTATTATTGCTCACTATACAGTAATTTATTGCGGAAGTGAGTGTGTAATAATATGCTGAGAAAATTTATTATAAGCATTGTTTTACTGATAACCCTTGCAGTTTTATCCATCTCTTCTTCTGCCTCAAGCATTTCTTATTCTGAACAACCCCCAACCGAGCTGATATATCAAGTTGACGAAAGCCATCCGCCTTTTGAATACTCCTCCGGTGATGAAGTCTATGGCTTCGGTATGGATCTCGGCAATATAATATTCAGCGCAGGCAATTACAATGTCCGGTATTCCTCTGATACCTGGAGCAAAGTCTATGACCGGATAAAAAAAGGTGAAATTGACATATGTGGTTTACTGGCCATAACTGAAGATCGAAAAAAGGATATACTGTTTTCCAAGCCCGTAGTCAAAACCTTCAGAGCTGTATATGCAAAAAGAGCAATGAAAATTAGTGAAATTACAGATATTGCAGGGTACAGAATCGGGGGTACAAAAGTCCGACTACTCTGAGGCAATACTTCAAAATGAACTTGGCATAAAAAACTACTTTACCTTCAAGGACCTGGAGGAATGTATCCATGCCCTGAAAGAAGACAGTATAGATATTGTTTTGGGGAACCAGGAAGTAACAAACTACCTGCTTGTAAAGCTTCAGATGTCCAATGACATATCACCCCATATCATAAATCTTTATCCGATTGATTTGGCTTTTGGTGTCAGTAAAACCAGACCTGAGCTTATACCCTTCATTAATGAACAAATTAAAAAGCTGAAGAAATCAGGCCTGTACGAGCAAGCCTTCCAGAAGCATTTTTACAGACATTCGGAGAATTTCAGAACCAATCAGCAAAGAATGTTTATGTCCTTGTGCATATTTCTTTTATTTGTGATAATCACTACTGCAATGTCCTCCAATGCCATTATAAGGCAGCTCCGGAAAATGGTTGACAAAGCCACAAGCAATCTGAAGAAGGAACATGAACTGCTTCGGATTACACTTCTGAGTATAACAGATGGTGTAATGGCAGTTAACAGTCAAGGCAGAGTAACCTTTATAAATCATGCTGCAGAACAGCTTACAGGCTTTATTGAAAAGGAGTGTATAGACAAGCCTTTGGATGAAGTGCTGAATATCATAGATACAGACAGGGGAATGCAATATGAAGTCCCTGTAAAGGAGGTTCTTGACTAGGGATGTCCGGTCAACTTCAACAGCCTCAATATGCTTATATCCAAAAGAGGCTCCCAACATCTGATTCTTGGCTCCGCATCTCCCATAAAAAATGATACGGATGAAGTAATCGGCGTTCTGGTTGCCTTCCAGGATATATCTGAAAAAAAACAGTCCGAGGAAACTATTAAATACCATGAGTATTATGACAGTCTTACAGACTTACCCAACAGAAAGCTTCTTCATCAATACCTGAACAGTGCTGTTGAAAATGCCGGCAGGAATAACAGCAAGCTGGCTGTCCTTATCATTGATCTTGACTATTTCAAGAATATAAACAATTCACTGGGACATCATATCGGTGATAAGCTGCTCCAGCAAGCTGCAACAAGGCTGATTAAAGTGCTTAACGGGAATGATGTCCTCGCCAGAATGGGTGGAGATGAGTTCACAATTCTAATGCCGCAAATCAACGGAGTAGAACAGGCATACGAGCTTGCTCACAGAGTAATAGAAGAATTGAGATATGAATATGTTATAGATGAGCATGAACCCCTGCCCCTTATAGAGCTTCAAAAGAATTTACTGCAGGGAATGGCATGATTTAATAAGGTATACAGTGTGTTCAGTGTTATATGTTATCTTTCATTTGTATTGTTAACCTCATACATAAATACAGTTGACAATACACTGTCATATATATATAATTAGGTTTGTAGTTATCAATTTTAAATTAACAACAGGGGGTAAAAAACATGCAAAAGAAATTTTCAGTTAGGGACTTATGCTACATATCACTATTTGCCACGCTTATATCAGTTTCAGGGTACATTTATATACCCCTCCCCTTCTCTACAGTTCCGGTAACCGCCCAGACCCTTGCGGTTATGCTGGCAGGAAGTCTGCTGCCTGTAGGACATGCGGCTGCTAGTGTGCTAATCTTTCTCCTGATGGGTGCAATAGGTCTTCCTGTTTTCTCAGGTGGTGCTGCAGGCTTGGGTATTATTATCGGGAAGACAGGAGGCTACTTGATAGGCTTTCTTGCCGGAGCTGTTTTCATATCGGCACTAAAGGGCAAAAGGACTGATTTCTTGAGGCTGCTGACTGTAAATGCAGTTGGAGGAATTCTATTGGTATATGCATTTGGCGTATTCTGGCTGAACTATATTACCGGATTAGGCATCTCTCAAGCAATTGTGTTGGGTGCACTTCCCTTTATACCCGGGGATATTGTTAAAATAATAGTTGCAGCACTTGTCACCTTAAGACTCAAAAAACATGTGAAGCTCGGTGCTGATTGATTCAGCTCAAAATCAAAATATCGCCCATTGAAATATTTTTTCTGCCAACCGTGCCTTCCGGCAGCTCCAAGACTATATATGCCTTACGGACAAAGCCGCTTTGCCGCCACGGTTTTATTTTTTCCTTTATGGATATAACCCTATGGTCTATATCCATAAAGACAACATCTATCGCAAATCTCATGAAGCATGTATGTATTGAATTGCAGCCCAGCAGCATAAGTCCTTCGCTGCTGCTGATCCTTCTCTTAAACATAAGTCCGACCAGGCGTTCCTTAAAGCTTCTGGCTATTTTGATATCAGCAACCACCATGGTTTTCTTTGTTTCATTGTATAACATATTGTACCTCCTTATTTTGCAAAAGCCTGCATGACTTTTATCAGAACCGGTCCAAGAAGCACTATGAATATCGTAGGCATTATGAATATTATCATGGGCAGCAGCATCTTTACCGGTGCCTTCATAGCATTCTCCCGGGTTTTCTGCCTTCTTTTCTGCCTTACCAAGGAGGACTGTATCCTAAGAACATTTCCAATGCTTATACCCAATTGATCTGCTTGTATTATTGCACCTACAAAAGTCACAAGACCGGGAACAGGCACTCTCTCTATAAGAGACCGGAATGCATCCTTCTTGGATACCCCGACTCTCATTTCCTTCAATACTATTGAAAACTCCTGCACCAGCACTCCTGACATTTTTTCAACCAGCTTTGCAACTGCACCGTCAAAGCTTAAACCCGCTTCTATTGATACGGTAAGCAGATCAAGTACATCAGGGAGACTTCGTTCAATTTCCTTTTGCCGCACAACAATTTTATGCTTCAAGTAATATTTAGGGAGTATATTGATTATCCCCGCCAAAGAAAGCAGAATGACCAAAACCTTTGGCAGAGGCGTACCTATTGCAATCCTAAGTATTATCGCTGCCGCAGCAGAAATACAAGTGAAGCAGATCTGAAAGAAAACAATTCCCCCTACGCTAATCCCCTTTGGACTACCTGCTTCTTTTATTCTCTTTTCCATCTGCTTATAATAGTGCTTTGGTGTAACCCTGTCCAGAAAGCTATCAGCCTTTCCCAGTACAGGCTTTATAACCCTTTCTGCAAAGGAACCCTCCAGCACACCTTCGGCCATTACATCTGTATGCAAAAATTCTTTTATCCTTTTCTGTATATGCAGCTTATCCTTGAAAAGTATGTTTAATACTATCACTATGATAAAGCATACCGTTGCAAATGTACCTATGATTATAGCCGCAAGCATAACTACACCTCTATTCTAATAATCATCCTGATAAGAAATATCCCTATGCCCTGCATTACTACAGCCAGGATTATCATAGCCCACCCCACGGGATTCTCAAAAAGCTCGGAAATATAAGAGGGATTTATAAAGTAAAGTATTACTCCAAGGGCAACCGGCAGCAAGGATATTATAATTCCTGAAATCCTCCCTTGTGCTGTCAATATCTTTATTTCACCTTTTACTTTTATCCTGGAGCGTATTGTTTCAGATATATTGTCCAATATCTCCGACAGGTTCCCCCCTATCTGCCTTTGTATAAGCACTGCCATTATAATCAGCTCCAGATCCTGACTTTGAACCCTCTTGCCCAGACTTTCCAAGGCCTTTTCCGTATTAACCCCCAGGCTGATTTCCTTTAGTATTTGTTGGAATTCAAGAGAAATGGGAGGAGGAAGCTCCTTGGCGGCAGTGTCAACTGCCTGAAGAAAGCTGTATCCCGATTTCAGAGTATTTGAAATAAGTGCTATTGTATCCGGCAGCTGTTGCTCAAGCTTTTGCAGGATGTCCCTTTTCCTTGCATTTACATAGATTCCAGGTACACATGCTGCCAGCATTGCAAAACCAACTGATGCAGTCAGACTTTCTGTGAATATAAGAAAAATCACTGCCGCTGATATGAAGGTCAGTATATTTATTGCTATGTATTCCTCAGGTTTTAGCGGCAAATGTGCTTGAATGAGATCTATTTCGACCTTTCCCTTGTACTTGCTTCCCAATTTGCTTTTCCCTAGAGTTTTACTTAAGGCCACCATACCCTCACGCCAGGAGATTCCTTTTTCTTTTTCAGGCTTTTCTTTATTTTTCTCCGGATTAAGATAGTGCTTCATCCTGCCGGATATATTCCTTTTGCCGGATAAAAATGAACACATCAAGTATATAACAATTATCAAATTCAAAAAAAACAGCAGCAGTACAAGCTCCAGCATGATGCTATCCCTCTTTTCTCATACTTGATTAAACAGGTTATTCGGCAACGATACTCTTGTGTTAGCAAGCTTTTCCATGAACTTCGGCCTTATGCCGGTTGCTGTGAAGCTTCCCTGTATTTTCCCTTTTTCATCTATTCCCTTTTCATTAAATAGGAATAGGTCCTGAAGTATTATCGTGTCCTTTTCCATACCCTGTACTTCTGTTATATGGGTTATCTTCCTGCTTCCGTCCTTCAATCTTGTCTGCTGTATTATGATATCTATAGCAGAGGCTATTTGCTCCCTTATAGCTCTTACCGGAAGATCCATACCTGCCATGAGCACCATTGTCTCCAGCCTTGACAGCATATCTCTGGGAGAGTTGGAGTGACCTGTGGTGATTGAACCGTCATGGCCTGTATTCATTGCCTGCAGCATGTCCAAAGCTTCTCCCCCTCTGACCTCTCCTATTACTATTCTGTCCGGTCTCATTCTAAGGGCGTTTTTCACAAGCTCCCTTATGCTGATTGCGCCTTTACCTTCTATGTTTGCAGGCCTGCTCTCAAGCCTCACTACATGCTCCTGCCTGAGCTGAAGCTCCGCAGCATCTTCTATGGTCAGTATTCTTTCATCGTCAGGAATGAAGGAGGAAAGCACATTCAGGGTTGTAGTCTTACCACTTCCGGTACCCCCTGAAACAACAATATTGAGCCGTGCTTTGATACATGCCTCAATAAAAAGTGCCATATCCGGGGTCAAAGTGCCAAAGGAAATCAAATTGCCTACGCTAAAGGGCTTTTTAGAAAATTTTCTTATAGTTATTGTTGGTCCGTTAAGTGATAACGGGGGGATTACCGCATTTACTCTTGAACCATCAGGAAGCCTCGCATCAACCATTGGAGAACTCTCATCTATTCTTCTTCCCAGAGGGGATACTATTTTTTCAATAATCCTCATCACATGCTGATTATCATCAAAGCTTGTATCAGCAAGCTCCAGGCATCCTCTCTTCTCAACATAGACCTGTTCCGGTCCATTCACCATTATTTCTGAAACTTCCTCATCCAGAAGATACTTGCTAATTGGACCAAAGCCTATGGACTCATCTATTATGTAGTTTATCATTGTCTGCCGCTCGGTTCGTGAGAAGTGCAGTTCCTTTTCCTTAAGAGTTTCTTCCACTATACCGGCTATTTCTATATTGAGCCTCTGCTCCTCATCCTCCCTGTCCAGTAACCCCGTATCTATTCTTTCAATAATCTTTTTATGGATAATACTCTTAACCTCACCAAGGGGATCCTCTTTCTTTATCTCCCTGCTTGGTTGTCTGCCTTCTGACAACACCTCTGTTTTTTCCTGTTCCATCCTCTTAAGCAGGCTCATGAAATCACCTCCCGGGTATTACTCTATAGTCTGGTTGCGTGTTTCTAAAATACCGCTGCAAATATTCTCTTCTTAACCTTTTCATCACCAATTATACTCTGGGCGAGCTTGTAGATCCTTTTAGACACTGCCGATGATTTCCTATGGGCTACAAGAGGGTGCCCATTGTTAACCGATACTGTTACTGATGCTAAGTCATCCGGTATCATTGCCCATATATCTACTCCAAGAGCACTTTCAAAATCCGAGTGGTTTATACCAAAGTTCTCATTTGACTTATTTATTACAAGCTTGACCTTCTCTTTGGGATAATTCAAAGATTTCATCACCTCAAGACCGTTCTTGGTATTCTTTATAGACGGAAGGTCCAAGGTTGAAATGTATATTATCGTATCCGACATATCCAGGGCAGTTATAACCGTATCATTGAAGCCATGGGAGGTGTCGATTATTATATAATCATACCTCCCCTTCAGAAACTCAATTATATTCTTTATATGTTCTGCCGTAACATACTCAGCATTTTCCGGCCTGATGGGAGCAGCAAGTACCTTTACTCCGGAATAATGGGCCAGAAGGTATTCCTCCATCAATCCGGAATCCTGCTCAATATTGGCGAAATCCTTTACCAACTCTGTCATGGAATTCTTGATATACAGGTTAAGACATATAGCAACATCTCCAAACTGCAAATCCAAATCCAGCAATACTATCTTTTTACCCGTGAGATTCGATAGTGATACTGCAAGATTAGTTGCTATAGTAGTCTTACCAACTCCACCTTTTGTGGAAAAAATACTTATTATCCTAGACTCTATAATACTTGCAGAGATATTATTGTTCTTTCTCTTCTTGTTCATATCCATCTCATACACACGTCTTACAGTATCCACCAACTCTCTTACTCCAAAGGGCTTAACTACATAATCTCTTGCTCCCGCAGACATTGCCCTTTTTATATACTCCCCCTCGCCTTGTATAGACATTATTATTATGGATGACTCAGCACCTTCTTCAGTCAAAGCTTGTGTTGCTTTTATCCCGTCCATTACAGGCATATTGATATCCATAAGTACAATATCGGGTCTTTTATCCCTGACAATTTCTATCGCTTCTTCTCCATTCCCGGCTTCACCAATAATCTCTATGTCTTTTTCAAAGCTCATTATTGATGCAATGTTCTCTCTGGTCTGCTCAGAATCATCAACAATAACCATTTTGATTTTATTTTCCATACTACCACCCTCTTGCTCCTAGAGTTTTAATTTGCTATTTTTCCTTTCGGCACTACCATATCATCCTTTATTACACCATTGGTCTGTACTCTGATATTATCAGCTGCAGGCTTTAGAGCAAGCCTCAGCACACCATTCTCATCAGCATATACAAGCCTCTCCGCTTCATCCAGGGTCACAGCCAGCGTCACACTGGCAGGAAGCTTCCTGTCCTGTTCCTTAATAACCTGCATATTTTGACCCACCCCCATTACCTGCACATTCTGCAATATGGCCTTGGTATATTTGGGGTAGTATATCTTACTTCCTCCAATATCCACAGATGCTTCCTCAAAGGTTGCAATAACATCCACATAATCACCCGGGATTATAAAATCTCCGACTTCAGTAACTTCATTTACTCCTATTGTTACAGCACGCTTTCCTGTAGGGATGACAAAGGCCATATTGGTTTTTTCTCCTGTATGGAGCCTTTCCGGTAATATTGCTTCTCCCTTTATAATTCTTTCTTTTGTCAGCCTTCCTACTATCTGGCTCTTATCCGACAATCCCATGATAATTTTAGTATTTTTAGGGATCTGCACTTTCTCCAGCATATCATCCTTGACTACCGTCCTCGCAGGAATCTCAGATTTTGCAGCGTAAATCTCCGTATATTCTATATCAGACGTTCTGCTATTCAGCCTTGTAATATAAAGATATAGCAGCAAGCTTGTAACAAGTGCCATTATGATTGCTATAACAAGTATCTTCTTATTAAGGCTCTCCATTTTCACCACTCCTATAATTTAAGACACTACTGAACCAGCTTAGTACCGAACAAGCCGGACCCTTCTCCATTTTCATCAATTTCACCCTCGGCAATCCTTTTTATAAATCTTCCTGTTATCTCTGTCTTTCCATTAACCTTCACTACATCGTCCAGAAAGAAAGCTGCAAATCCTACAACCTTCACTGCACTTCTGCCTGCTACTGTCAAAAAATCAATCACCGGTATCTTTATCAATCTTGGACAGCCCACCTCAAGCTGTGAAATATCCTCTCCATGTATGCTGGAGTCGGAATCCAATATTTCACTTATGCCATCAAATGTGGCACCATTCATATTTCCTGTCTCAGTGTCTATCAGGTCCCCTATTTTTATTGAATGTGCATCATATCCGTTAATCAAATTGTCTCTATAGTTAGAAGCTCCGGTTCCCCCTAAAGCTATTGCGCCATAGTTGCCGCTGGTTCCCCCTCCCCCTCCATTTTTCAGAGTATAGGTTGCACCATATATGAATTCCTGAGCCTCTACCCCGAAGGGACGAATACCTTTAACAGAAACAATAGGCCCTGTAACCGCTGTAGCTTCAGCCACCACATCAGCACTGGATCTGCTGAATATCTTTGCAAAGTATAGTGTGACAGACTTGTTACTGCTTACAGTCACCTTTCTGTTGTCTTCCAGTATATCTATAAAAATGTCTTCTGCCGGAACCCCATTCAAACCTGCGTATTTAATAGCTTCCTCCCTCATCTTGTCCTGACCTTCGGAATATGATGAAATCGCTGCCAATGCCGCAGAGTCCACTGTGTTCTGCAGCCTGCTCTTTTCCAGATAGAGAAGCCCTGCATCCACAGTAAGCGTCATCAAGCCTATAATAGCAGTGGTCATGAACAAGAGAACTATTGAACTGTTCCCTCTTTTATTCTTTAAATATTTCATTTCATTCCACCCTCATATAAGTATTAGCTTCCATTTCAAAGGGATTTGAAACGATACTGCTTATCACAGGAGCATATATCTGAAGCTTATACTTTACACATACCCTTACATCCTCTCCGGTTGTCCTTGCGCCATCTGCAGGTGTCAATATTACCTGAAGCTCACTTACATTTAGTATTCCGGCCTTGCCGGCTAAATTTGCCTGTATCTCAGCATCTGTCCTGCCTATAGATGCCAGTCTCGCTCCCTCCCGCGAAACATGGGTTACAAGCAGATAGGAGCCGAATACTCTGGATAATTCTACCATTCCCATCAATAACAATATTACAAGAGGTAATATAAGTGCCATTTCAACCATTGATTGCCCTTTCTTATTCAGTTTCATGGCTTACCTCCTTCCATATACTTCAATTTTATAGATGAAATGACCCTACCGGATAGAACCAAGTAGGGTCGTGGGGGTTGGCTATTAAGCCGCTCCGAAAGTTAGTTGCCGGGAACTGATGCTGTTAAAGACTATCAACTATTTCCTGGAATTTAAGCTTAATACTTGTGCCCATGTCTCCCAGAACTATAATAAGAACTACTGCGATTAAGCCTATGATCAGTGCATACTCTACCATGCCCTGCCCTTTCTTGTCATTTATTCTTTCCTTTATGTCATACCAGAAATTATACAATCTAATAATCATCTAAACGACCTCCTTTGTTTTTACTGTTTATGTCTACATTCTACTCATAATTATGAATGGTTACTATCCCACAGAATACTCATTTTTATTGCAGCACAAGTGCCTACGCTATGAGCAGCACTACCCACACCGTATATTTATACAAGTCCTATTTATAAATAAAAGCACTATGAATTTTCATAGTGCTTTTTACCGATACACTATAGGTATTATGGCATATAAGTAAGCCATCAGACTATTTATCCCTATATGCACCTATACCATTTTTTCAAAGGTCTTAAGCAGTCTTAAATAATGATTTGCTTCCCTTAGCACATGATCTGACAGCAGCGGGAGTATCAAGGATTTTATTTTGCATGCGAGTATTCCCTCGGTGCCCTGTACTTTGAAGTTCCTGAGTCCAATAACATGCTTCAAGCTCTCCTTGGTAACCTCCGGCAGCATATTAGGGTTATCAGCAGCCTGCTTTGTCTTTTCCAGAAGTCTGTCAAACTCCTTTGCGAAGCTGTTTGCCTTGTTGAACAGCTTTTCCTCCTCCGAATCCAGATACCCTCTGATAAACTTGCTGTGCTCTTCCATAATATGATTCCAGTTTATTTCCTCTTTAAATATTTCTTTTACACTATCGATAGCATCCCTCTTCTCCAGCTTTTCAAGCATTGTGACATAATACCGGCTTTCTTCTATGACATGCTCAAGCATTGCTGGATAGGTATAACTGAATGCCTTGCATTCCAATATGCTTTTTAAGAGCTTGGTTTTAAAAGCAATGGCTGACTTAGTCATAACCATAGCTTCCCTGTTTAGTGCTTCTACCTCCTCATAAAGCCCATCCATCTTTCTGCCAGGCTTTTCTCCTCTCAGCTCCAGCTCTCTTCTTGTCAGCTCAGTATCTATCGGAATGCCCGTCAAAAACTGAGTTTTCATCTCTGCTGCCAGTGTAAAGTCAGTAACCAGCTCATCCGAAGCCAATACTTCATAGTTTACCGCTCTGTCTGCCAGTTCAATGGACTCCGACAGCAGTTCCTCAAAGCTGTTCTTCATTGCAACCAGCTTGTTGGTAACTGCGCGGTCCCTGGGCGGCAGAGAAGCAGCTGCAAAAATCGCATGCTCCTTTACTATTCTCAAATAAAATAGATTCGTCTCCAGAGAATGTCTGATATATTCCTTATCAGATAACACAATATCCCTCTTTTCCTTTTACACTCCTGAACCATAATATCACTACTATAATATTCCATGGGAGCTATATATGTTACAGTTTAATAATATTCGGAGCACTTTTAGGGCAGTATAATCCTGCAAGCCATGAAGATCTCATGTATTGCAAATTCACCTATGAGGAGGACTACTTATGTTTGAGGGAAAAATGGTGAGATTGAGAGAATACAGAAAAGAGGACATAAACCTTAAACTCAATTATATCAACAATCCCGAGATACTGAGATATCTGGAATCCGGCATCCCCTACCCCGTAACTTTCAATGAAGAGCTTAAATGGTTCGAAGCAATTTCAGCTTTTAAGGATTCTTACAGATTTGCAATAGAAACAATTGAAGACAGCCACTATATTGGTGACTGCGGCATTAACAGTGTTGATTGGAAAAACAGCGTGGCAAATGCCGTTATTTTCATTGGAAATAACGCATACCGGGGCAAGGGCTACGGCACTGAAGCCATGCAAATCCTGATGGCCTTTGCTTTTGACCAGATGAACATCAATAAGCTCCGGCTGAATGTATACTCCTTCAATGAGCGGGCAATAAAAAGCTATGAAAAATGCGGCTTTATAAGAGAAGGGGTTTTGAGACAGGAAATATTCAGGGACGGCAAATACTATGACACAATTGTGATGGGTATTTTAAGAGCTGAGTATCAGAAATGAAGACCCGAGGGATTATCCCTCGGGTTTTAACTTACTTCCCTATATAGCTTTTCCAGCACTGCCCTTTTTTCTTTCATGCTGCTTTTCACATCGATTATTCTTTGATTTCTGGAGCCTCTGTAGGTCAGACTCAGGTCTATCAGCTCTTCCACGTAAGGTCCGTCAATCAGTATGTCTACAAGTCCCAGGAGCTTCAACCGGCTTTCATCCGGCTTCTCAACAAGCTCTTCAAAGGTATAGCCGGTGTAGCATACAATATTAATATCCGCTTCCTTCAGCTTTTCCGCAATGTGTATGAAAGCATCTGCCTGAAGGAAGGGTTCCCCTCCCGAGAAGGTCACTCCATCTATGTATCTGCTCTGCTTTATATCTTCAATAAGACCCTCGGTGTCTACCATATAGCCTCCATCCAAAGCATGGGTATCGGGGTTATGGCAGCCTTTACAGCAATGGGTACAACCCTGGGCAAATATCACGTATCTGAAACCGGGGCCGTCCACTACGCTTTCCTTTACAATACCAGCCACTCTCAATTCCATAATGGTGATTCCTCCAATATATTTCGCACTAAATCCTTTAAACAATAGTTCAATAGTGCGAAATGTTTTCATTGATTTAGTTCATTCGTGCAGCAAAGCTGCATCGCTTCCAGGCAAGTTATTGCCTGGAAGGGACCTAATATGTATGCTTTATTCTGTCTGCAAGCTCTGCCTGCTTTGCATCATTAAACCTATCAATAGTTGACAGGTAGCCTGTGATCCTCCTGATTCTCCTGATATCTTCACTTCCGCAGCTTACACAGTTGTTGTCTATTATTCCTGATACACCGCAGCTTCTGCATTCGTCTATGGGGAAGTTTATACCCGCATAACCCATATCGCATTTTGCCATATGCATCAATATCTTTTCAAAGGCCTGCAGGTTGCTCTTCGGTGATGAAGGCAGCTCTACATAAGAAATGTGACCTGCTGCACATAGCTTATGGAATGGAGCTTCCTTTTCTATTTTATCAAATATGCTTATCTGGTAGTTGACCGGAACATGGAAGGAATTGGTGTAATATGCCTTATCCGTAACTCCCTTTATTACCCCGAATTCTTTTCTGTCTTTTTCAATGAACCTTCCACTGGTTCCTTCCGCCGGAGTAGCATAAGCCACAAAATTCAGGTCATACTGCTCTGAATAATTATCTGTAGCCTTTTTTATACCCTCTATTATCTGATAGCCCAGCTTCCAAGACTCCTCGTCCTCCCCATGGTGCTTTCCGGTAAGCACTATAAGGGCCTCAGCAAGTCCTATGAAGCCTATTCCCAAGGTTCCATTCTTTATTGCTTCTCTTATCTCATCCTGCTCCTTCAGGTTTTCAGAGCCCATGTAAAGCTTCTGTCCCATTAAGAAAGGCAGATCCTTTACCTTGATGGAAGCAATGACATTAAATCTATGGACCAGCTGTCTGCTGCACAAATCCAATATATTATTCAGTTCGAGGAAGAAAGCATCTGCATCCTTTGTCCTCAAAGCCAGTTTTGGCAGATTTATGGTAATAGGTGTGATATTTCCCCTGCTCGCTGATTTTTCAGCTCCATGCCTGTTTGCAATTACCCTTGAAC
>LOES01000104.1 GCA_001515955.1 Clostridia bacterium BRH_c25
ATAAGCTTACGATAGGGCTTGACGTAGCGTAAAAGCTTCAGCCATAATCCAAAGTCAAACCTTTTATTATATTCCTGCTCTTGAATTGTATTCATCTATATCATCTCTTTTCTGCACAATGCGCTTATGAAACACTCTTGACAAAGTCTTCTCCCACTTCCTTTTCAAGTGCATTCTGGATGGACCAGATGCGTTGATACAAACCAGGCTCGGATACAAGCGCCTGATGTGTGCCTTGCTGTACGATCCGGCCATTCTCCAAAACGAGGATGAAATCCGCTTCTGCAAGGGTGGTTATACGATGGGAAATGATGAACGTGGTTGCCTTCCGTTTGCGCTCATCCAGTGCTTTCCTAATGGCAGCATCGGTCTCGGTATCCACTGCACTGAGTGAATCATCAAATATCAATACGGGGCTGTTCTTGATCAAAGTACGTGCAATGGCTACCCGCTGCTTCTGCCCACCGGACAGTGTCACCCCGCGTTCACCCACGACGGTATCATAGCCTTTTTCAAATTCCGAGATGGAATCATGCACCGCTGCGACCCTTGCAGCCTCCAAGACTTCAGTCTCATCCAGTTCATGTATTGCCAAACCAATGTTCTCTTTAATAGTTTTTGAGAATAGAAAGGGCTCCTGAAGCACAATACCCACATTCCGGCGCAGCCATTTTTTATCCATTTCCTGAATATCCACCCCATCAATGAGCAGCCTTCCGCTCTGATAATCGTAAAGTCTTGGCAGGAGATGCATCAGCGTTGACTTTCCTGATCCTGTCGGACCTAGGATCGCGACCGTTTGGCCCGGTTTGGCGGTAAAGGATACATCTTTTATCACCGGATGCTTTTCGTCGTAACCGAAGCAAACCTTATCAAATACTATTTCTCCTTTGATTTCCGGTTTTAGTCCGGTTTCATCCTCTGTCTCCAGGGGATAATCCAATATTTGCTGGATACGCCCAAGGGATACCATTGTCTTGCCCATATCTGTCAGAATCCTGCCCATCTGCCGAATCGGCCAGAGAAGCATCCCCTCGTAGGTGATAAATACCACCAGTGTCCCCAAGCTGATTTTTCCCAAAGTGCTCCAATAAACACCGAAGGTGAGCACAGCACCTATCTGAAGCATGCAAAGAAGGTCTGACAAGGACCAATACCCTGCAAGCAATAAGATCAACCGGTAGGTCAGATCCCTGTACTCCGCATTGCGTTCTTCAAACTTACCGATTTCATATTTCTGCCTTGCAAATGCCCTTACGACACGAACACCCGTCAAATTCTCCTGCAATACGGTGGAGAGCCTGCCTTCCGATTCATCCGAATCCTTGAAAGCCTTTTTAACACGCAGGAAGAAAACGACTGCAAAGCTGAAGATGACAGGTATTACGGCCATGGCTACCAGTGACATGGTTACACTGAGTCTAAACATGATCAGCAGTGCC
Organism: Clostridia bacterium BRH_c25; assembly: GCA_001515955.1. The sequence continues at coordinate 1,443 of LOES01000104.1, forward strand.
GTCAAGAGCATAAAAAGTGCTCTCCCGATTTCTACAAATTGAACAGCCAAAAAGCTGCGGATGGTATCTACATCCGATGTACACCGCTGGATGAGATCCCCGGTTTCCGCTTTAACATGGTAGTCGTAGGACACATGCTGCAAATGATCATAAAGCACTTCCCGAATGTTCCTGGCAGTGGATTCTGCGGCCATGGCAGACCATTTCCCTTTAAAATAGGTGAAAATCCCATTAAGGATGGATAGGAGCACCAACAAACCACCACATACCCAAAGGTTCCTGGTCAGAAAATCCTTTCCCCCGGCCCTGCCGATCAGCTCACCTATCCATGAAGGAACAGCCATGGGACTATTCCCAATAATGGAGTCAATGGTCAGTCGTATGACCAATGGTGACAGAAATGTGAATAAAGTGGCTATCCCAATACTTATTACTGCTCCAAAATAGAGCAGCCGATTTCCTTTCATAAGTTTCCAGAGTAGTTGTAATTTCTTCATCGTATCCCCTCACTCCCGATTAATATTCCTGCACAATAGTAAAAGCCACAGAAAATGCTATTAAATCTGCATTCCTATGGCTTGACTTTGCATACCTCTATTAAACAAGGGTTGATAATGGGCAGCCGCTTATGCAAATAAAAAGCCACAGGTGCATACACGTACCTATGGCCTTGATCGTCACGTACAAGTACGACTGTGCAATCAGTGGCTACCGGATGGCCGTGCATGATGGTTGTTCTTGTTGACACTGTTGTTTCCCTTAAATGCGCTTCTAAACATTCTACACGACCTCCTTTTTATAAATTTGTTTTTACCATTTCTATTATATTTATAATATTTGACAATTACAATATGTTTGGGTTATTTGTAATAATTTTGTAATAATGCCAAGTTCATGAATTTAAATCTTTCTGCCCGCCTTGTAAGCGTTCTTCATCATTCTCTCTTCCTTATTTTTCAAAAACCTGAACAGGGTGTCAGTAAAAATGATCTTGCCTATAAGTTTCCCATTCATTTTACCGATATATGTCTTCATTGCCTTTACAATTCCTGACAGATCCCCGGAGAGATGCGATACGGGAAATGGTACCGTCATTGCTGCAACGATTATAAACCGCTTTCCTCGCAGAAAAGGGTGAGATCCGAATTTCTTCATTTGAGAAAGCAGCGTTTTCAACTTTTCCGTCCATTTCATTTTATAAAATTGAGAAGCTTGTGATGGCTTATACATCGCATAACCGGTATGCCGGTCAAAGAAATTCTTCATAATACCGGATATATTGCCCCAATAGCAAGGACTCCCTAGAATAATCACATCTGCCTCCTTTACTCTTTCAAATACGATTTCACACTCATCATGCAGTACGCATTTACCTGCTTCGACACATGCCCAGCATCCGGTGCAATAATCTATCCGGTAATCATACAGATTCACCAGCTCTATCTGATGACCGTTTTCCTCCGCTCCCTCCAGTATTTTTTCGCACAGTCTGCTGACAAGTCCGTTTTTTCTTTTTGTTCCGACCAACGCTAAAACCTTCATTTCTATCACCCTCTCAAATCGATCAATAAAGAATGTTAATTCGTTATTTGCTTAAAAAAATAGCTTTATTCAAGAAACTGAGCTATTCCACTGATATGGTACCTGATTAAGTCCTTGATGGAGCGGTCAGCCCAATCCTCGCTCCTGTAATGCCTAACGATTTCAAGAAGTCCCTCAACTAGATTTGTTGCACTGATATGCATGATGAAAGGCATATCAGTTTTTGGGCCGGCTTCTAAACCTTCTGTAAAATGTCTCTCAAGAAATTCAATCAACCCATCCTTCAACTGCTCATGATTCGTTCCCCGACTTTTATCGAATAACAGCAGCAATTGAACCCGGTTCTTTTTAACAAACACACCGATTGCATTTGCAATAATCCATATGAACTGCTCAGTAAAATTTCGGTCCTTAAAGCTCTTACCGTGTTCATTTTCCATAAGCGTCTGCATCAGCTCCTGGATCTGGTAATAAGCCGGATCAACGATCGAATCATACAGCTTCTCTTTGCTTTCAAAATAGTTATAGATATTGCTTACGCTGATTTTAGCCCTGTCCGCAATCTCCTTCATCAGAGCCTTTTCAAAATCCTTTTCCATAAAGACTTCAATTGCGGCCCTTTCTATCTGCTGGCGTATCTCATCCTTAAGCACTTGCATTAGCGAATCACCATTCTTTTTTATTTTATTATAGGGCATATCCATTTCATTGTCAAGGCATAGCGGGTATAGAAATATCAACTCTGGATAAGGCAATTTAAAACAATCGCAGTAAGGTATGACCAATACATCCTATTCGTCCCCGGCCTATCCAATAATGCCAATCCTCTACAGCTTCTCAGGTCTTCTTATCTTTATTCAAAGGCTGCAATTGAGCCAGCGGCACATTGAATCTACGTTCCTTCCATTGTATTTCTACCATCATTTCATGGAGGCAATCATCTTGTTTAAAATACTGACCTAGCGCCCTTCCTTGCTTATCTCCAGGGATCCACTCGAGCTTCTGTACTTCTAACAAATCTGATAGAATTTCTGCATTCTCAGTGAACTCGTTCAGCCAAAGCTGAACATATGAAAGATTTTTTTGTTTTCCTGTTACTATATTAGGTTACAGATAGCGACTGAGCAGGCTTTCCTTTTTTCGCTATTGCCAGCAAAAAGCCAAGAGCTATAGACAAAAACGCCGAAATAAGAACTCTATACTGATATGGCAACAAAAACACTATTGTATGAGCCGGTATCCAGAAGAATGGACAGGTTTTGAGCCAACTAAATTCTACTAAAGAGTGCCAATCGTTTTTATCAACTAGTTCGCCTATTGTTACTTTTCCGCCATTCTTTTCATGCTTAGCATCTATATACATATCAGTAAACCTGTGAAACGCCATCATCATCGGTCCAAATGTAAGATTCATCACTGTACTTCCGAAAAAAGCCTGTGCTAAATTTGAACCTTTAAAAGGCAACCTGGCAGATTCTTGTGCAGATGCTGCGCCACCCATATATACTGTAAAAACAAGGGTAACCATAATACCTATTATACCCCATACGACAGCTCTGTAAAAAAGACCTTTAGGAATGACATAATCACCCTTTAGTATTCTTATTCCTAGTAAATCACCCATCGTTGCAAGTATAGCAAACTTAACGAATCCTCCTGCATAGGGATGCGCATCGGTAACAGCAATAAATGCTGAACGAAGACCTGGTACTATTAGAATAACAACCCAAACCAGCAGGCCTGTTGCCCAATATATATCTCCTCTTTTCAATCCAGTCCACTCCTTTACTCAACATACTCCATTGCAGCTTCTTTCCCTTTAAGCACTCTTAAAATTCCCAAAGCCAGTGACTCCATCTCGTTCTCGCCAGGCATAATTTCAACTGGTGCAATAAATTCCACACGTTTTTTAATCCATGAAGTCAATATATTGGAATACGCTATGCCTCCGGTAATAATTACAGCATCCACATTTCCGTCCACTACTGTTGCAAATTCACCAATACCTTTAGCAACCTGGTATGCCATTGCCTCATATACCAGCCTTGCTTCTTCATTACCGTTTTGTATCATCTTCTCAACTTCCCTGGCATCAGCTGTGTTAATATAAGCTTTTAGCCCGCCGTTTCCTCTAAGTTTTTTGTATATGGCTTTCTTGTCAAATTTACCTGAATAGCAAAGGTCAATAAGATTCTTGCATGGAACTCGCCCAGCCCTCTCTGGGGAGAAGGGACCTTCATCATCTGCAATTATATCCACCATGCGGCCCTTTTCATGAATACTCAAGGATATTCCCCCACCCAAGTGAGCAACTATAAAGTTCATGTCACTATATTTTTTCCCATATTTCTCAGCTGCCTTTATTGCCATTGCTCTTGAATTTAGGGCATGGCTTGTACTGGTCCTTGGTATATCAGGCATACCAGATATACGAGCTATATCATTTAGCTCATCGACTCTTACCGAATCATATATATATGCCGGTACGCCAATTGCATTTGCTATTTCATAAGCTATCAAAGCCCCCAAATTTGAAGCATGTTCTACAACAGGGTTATTCTTAAGTCTGTCCACCATTTTGTCATTCACCTTGTAAGCACCTGATTTTACTGCCGGAAGCATTCCTCCTCTACCAGCCACTGCAGACAATTCATTGACATTATATCCATTTTCCTTTAAAAATGAGAACACTATATCCTTTCTCATTTCGAATTGCTCCTGTACCTTGTTGTATTTTTCTACTTCTTCTGCAGAGTGATTTAATGTTTTAGTAAATACTTCCTTTTCATCTTCATATAAAGCTATTTTTGTTGAAGTGGAGCCTGGGTTGATAACCAGTATTTTATACTCCATTGATTTTTCCTCCAATTATTTCATTTGAAAAAACTATATTTTTTCTGACAGCTTCTCCATCATTTGCGCAGTAGAGCTTAATTCTTCCAGTGATGCTGCAATCTCTTGCAATGCGGAAGCTTGTTGCTGGTATATCTGGTTAGATTTGTTCACGTTATCTGCAATACTTTCTATTGATGATCTCACATTTTTTAGGAGATCATCAATTTTCTTGACGGACTCTGTAGTTGATGTAGATAATTTTCGTATTTCTTTTGCTACTATATTAAATCCTTTTCCTGATTCGCCAACTCTTGCCGCCTCAATAGCGGCATTTAATCCTAATAGATTTGTTTGTGAGGAAATGCCCTTTACAAACTCAATTATCATGTCTGTTTCTTCTGTGAGTTTACTTGTTTGTTTCATATTATTTGCTATATCCATGTTCATATTTGCCAGGTTATTAACGTCCAAAGCCAGTGAATTGATAGCATCGGTTATTTGTCCTGCAGAATCTGACAGATGCTGTGACATATCAAGTACACTATTTTTTTTTGCAAGGCTTTTCCCCACAAGTATGACACTCTCCGCATTATCATCTTTTCCTTTTACGGGTATGGCATATGATTTGAACGGTATTCCAAAAATCTCTTTGGGTACGGTCTTTATTATAACCTTTCCAGTGTTTATTGCCTCTCTTGCGGCTCCTCCTTCAGGGATAGCCTGACCTGCAACATTATTTAAAGGCAAATTGGAACTGTCATATACTTTAAGAAATTTTTCCCTGTCTGCTATTGAAAATGAGACTTCATCATCAAGAATGATTGTTAAAACAAGCGAAATAGTCTCAAAAGCATTTAGCACATCATTGCTTGAGATTGGTTTATTCATAATATTAACTCCCTTCGATGGTATCATAATCAAGGGCTATACTCCATTTATACCTTCATTTAGTGCTTTAATATTCAATTCTACGAAAGCCGGTTTCACACATTTTTCTATAGCCGATTTCCAGTCCAAATCCTCTAGCTTCATAAGCTTTACCAGTGAACCCAATAAAACTATATTCATTACCTTTGAGTTCCCCAAGCTTAGCGCAATTTTCCCTGCATCTATCACTGTAGTCTTTGCTTTAGCCTTCACAATCTCAATAACATCTTCCGGATATTCCTCCGAACCTGCAAGTATTGTAGATGAAGGAATCTTATAATCATTTACAATCACATTTCCATCCGGTTTAATCTGATTAAGATATCTTAAAGCTTCCATAGCCTCGAAGGAAACAAGTATATCCGCAGAGCCAGTTCCTATAATAGGGGCATTTACCTTAGTTCCATATCTTACTTGAGTAGTAACACTGCCTCCCCTTTGAGCCATTCCATGAATCTCCGACATCTTGACATCATACCCCGAATCCACAAGGCATGTAGAGAGTATCTTGCTTGCCAGTATGGTACCCTGTCCGCCTACACCGCATAACATAATGTTTTTTACATCCGACATATTATTCACCTACCCTGCTAATAGCTTTTTTAGGACAAACTTGTACGCAAAGCTCACAAGCCACACACTGTGTTTTATCAATACAAACCTTCTTTAAGTTCTTTTCGTATTTAAGAGCGGGGCAACCCGTCTTCATACACAGCTTACATCCAATACATTTATCTGCATTTATATCGCATACACCTTTATAATCACCAAAGTCATTCTTGTCTTTAAATGAAAGTTTCTTAAGTACACAGGGCCATTTTGTTATTATCACTACCGGTTCATCCTGAGAAAGCCCCCAGTCCATAATCTCTTTCATCTCTTCGATTTTTAATGGATTCACAGATTTTACTTTCTTAACACCCAGAGCTTTTACAACGCTTTCAATATCGGTTATTTCTGTTGGGTCTCCCTGGAGCGTATATCCTGTCCCGGGATTTTCCTGATGTCCTGTCATACCTGTAATTCTGTTATCAAGAATACAAAATATCGCATTGCTCCTATTATATACTGCATCTAAGAGGCTGGTTATACCCGAGTGGAAGAATGTTGAATCTCCAAGTACCGCAACCACTCTCATACTCTCATTAAATTTATTGAATACCTTTTGTGCTCCGTGGGCCATACTAAAACCTGCTCCCATACAAATACATGTATCCTTTGCATTTAGGGGTGATTGACTGCTCAATCCATAACATCCTATATCACTTGAAATCATAATGTTTTTCCTCTTTGCAAGCTCAAAGAAGAAACCCCTGTGAGGACATCCTGCACAAAGCACAGGAGGCCTTTTTGCAATTATTGACTCATCATACTCAATGACTTTGTTTTCTCTTCCTAATAATGCTTTTGCAATTATATCAGGATTAAGCTCTCCCATGATAGGTATCTTTTCCTTGCCAATACAGTTAATGCCTGCCGCTTTAATCTGTTCCTCCATAAACGGGTCAAGTTCCTCTATTACATAAAGAGTTTCTACTTGGCCTTCAAATTCCTTGATCTTCTTCATTGGCAGAGGATATGTAAAACCAAGCTTAAAATAAGATACATTGTCTTCAAAAATCTCTTTGGCATACTGATAGGATGCACCAGCCGCTATAATGCCTATCTTTCTATCATTAAACTCCACATAATTAAGCTCTGTATCATTTGAAAACTCCTCAAGCCTTTTTAATCTCTCCTCCACCTTAACGCGTAGTGCTTTGGCAACTGCCGGTACCGCATCATACTTTTGAAGGTTTCTTACATATGGCTTCTTTGGTACATTAGTTCTCTCTCCAATTTCCACCAATGATTTGCTGTGACATACTCTTGTAGTCATCCTCATCATAACCGGGGTATCATACTTCTCACTGATTTCCATAGCGTATTTTACCATGTCTTTTGCTTCCTGACTGTCACTTGGCTCTAACATAGGTATTTTTGAAAACTTTGCATAATTCCTGTTATCCTGTTCATTTTGTGAAGAATGAATACCTGGGTCATCAGCACTTATTAAAAGCATTCCCCCGCTAACACCTGTATAGGCAAAGGTAAAAAGCGGATCCGCTGCCACATTTAATCCCACATGCTTCATTGCAGCTATGGTTCTTGCACCTGCTATAGATGCTCCAATCACAGACTCTAGAGCCACTTTTTCATTTGGAGCCCATTCAGCGATAATGTCCCCTTTATAGGCTGCAATGGTTTCAAGTATCTCTGTACTTGGTGTACCGGGATAAGCAGCGGCATAAGCAACCCCTGCTTCATAAGCGCCCCGTGCCACTGCTTCATTTGCTGTAAGCAGTTCTTTCATTACTATTCCTCCCATCATTACATAAATATATTTAAACAATTTTTCGTATTATTTTACTGCTGATGCGGATAACACCAGTGATAAATACTTTTCCTCCGCTGAGGATCCTCTTGATGTCAATACAATAGGTACCTTAGCCCCCACAATAAAACCAGCCATTTTAGCTCCGGCAGAATAGACCAGGGACTTCCCCAAAATATTCCCTGCAGTAATATTAGGAACTATTAGTATATCTGCATCTTCTACAACGGGACTGTCATAGCCCTTGACTTTCGCAGATTCTCTGCTCATTGCCAAATCATAAGAAATAGGGCCCTCCACAATGCAATTTGATATTTCCCCGCTCCGGTTCATCTTATTTAGTATGTCGGCGTCCACTGTTTCGGGCATTTTAGTGTTCACATTTTCCACAGCAGCTAAAACTGCTACTTTAGGTTTTTCATAACCCATTGCTACTAAAGTATTGACAGCATTTTCTATTATTTGTTTTTTCTCCTCTACATTTGGGTACATCATCATTCCGCCGTCTGTAACTACAAGGAGCTTATGATAACTTGGCATTTCATGAATTACAAAATGGGACATGACATTTCCTGTTCTCAACCCTTTTTCTTTATTTACTACTGCCTTTAAAAGATCAGCAGTCTGTATTTTCCCCTTCATAATGAAATCTGCTGCGTTATCATGAATAAGCTTCACCGACTTCTCAGCTGCATCAGCATCACTTTCTGCGTGGATTATTGCTTCATCATCTAAATCTTCATTTAAACTTTTAACTATAGATTTTATTTTAACTTTGTCTCCTATTAAGACTGGTTCTACAATGTTATCCTTTCTGGCTCTAAACACAGCCTCAAGGGTATGTTCGTCCTGTGCCGCAACCACAGCAACCCTTTTCTTTGCACCAGTATTTTGAACCTTCTGTATTAATTCTTTAAAACTACTAAAAACCATTGCTCTCCCCCCTTACAAAAGATGGTACAGAAAAAATACTTTTTAAAACTCATTTCATCATAGCTGCATTTAATTCATACTTAATCCTCCCAGTCAAAAGATACCCTTGAAACCAAATGCTTATCTGTCCTATTAACAAAAGCTTTGTGTAAATCATCATTTAAATAGGAATCTAAAGATTCTTTGTTTTCAAAATCCATCTCTACCATTACATCCATGTTAGAATCCCTAACTACACAATTGCTGTAAACATTTACGTTTAGAATATTGTCTAATTTCTTACCTATACTGAAAAAAACTTCTTTTGTATATTTTAGAACATCCTCATTATAGTAGTTAGGTTCAAACTTAAAGAGAACATAATGCTTCATAATAAACGTAAACCTCCTCGGGTTTTATACATATGCATAAATTATTCAGCAATTTTCATGCCAATATAAGAGATTTAAGATTATATATCGGTGTAATATAGCACTTGCATTGCTGTCCGCCCAATCTTTATTCCATCTTCAGTATATTTAGTAATTAGAGGAAAATGTATATTCAGAACAGGTAAGTATATTACTTTAAAACTATATAATCATAATTGAATATATAGTTATTAATTTCAAAAATGAAATTACAATTTTATTTTTGAAATTAATAACTATTTTACATATTGAAAATCAGGCATTTCTCTGTTAAAATTTAATCACTGATAGTAAGAAATATATAGTATGAATGTCAAAATAAAGAGGTTTTTATATGATTAATAAGTTTGAAAAACAATTTTTGGCTATTGTTCCCGTAGAGGAAGAAAAAGAAAAAATATCTAATGATACTAATATAATGAACTATATTTATAAGGTTATTGTTTCGAACCCTAACGAGGAATTGCTTGCCGAAATAAATGAGATAATAAAAAACGTAAACATTTCCGGAATTATTACAAGAGGAAGCCTGGCCAACTATTTGTTTCAAAACAATATCCCTCTTCCTATTTTTGATTTAAAATTTGATTTAACTGTCTTGATGAAGATTTTGGAAAAATGTGTGGTAACAGAATATAAAAGAATATGCATCTTTGAAATAGGGTATGAAAGTCTCGGAGTCTCATCTCAAAATATTTTTTCACATAACCATATGGGAGATTATGAGTTTTACTACTACAAAATGTTCAATAATATTGATGTTGAAACCACTATTGCTAAACTAGCAAGTAACAGGAGTATCGATGTACTGATCGGGGATGTTGAACCCACCCTCATTGCAAATAAATACAATATACCGGTAGAGCATATCGCCATAAACAGCACCTCCTGGAAGACAACTATAAACCAGGCACGCCATTCAACTGATATTTCAATAAAAGAAAAATCGAAAAATAATTTCATTGAAATAATCACAAATATTATGTCAGAGGCAGTAATAATAATAGATGCTAATGGGATTATAAAGAGATACAATCTACAGGCTGAAAAACTATTCTTTAATGAAGGTAATTGCTTGAAAATTCAGGATGTATTTAATATAGAAATTGAAGCATTATTATCAACTCCTGCAAATTACATAATAAAAATCCAGAAAAATAATTATGTCATAAATATGATTCCTGTTATATTGGAACAGGAAATGCTTTTTGCAATTATAATAAATAATATAAAATATGTGCAAAATCTTGAAATGTCGATAAGAACACAAAATCAAATAAAAGGTTTAACTGCAAAAGTATATTTTAAAGATATTATTTGCAAAGATGCTAAAACTAAGTTAATCGTAAAAATAGCTAAGAAATATGCTAAGTCTAATAGTACTATTATTATATATGGTGAGTCCGGAACAGGAAAAGAAGTATTTGCATCAAGCATTCATAATGAGAGTTTGCGTGCAAACGGTCCTTTTGTGGCCATTAATTGTGCATCTTTTAATGAAAATTTAATTCAAAGTGAGCTTTTTGGTTATGAAAAGGGTTCATTTACAGGTGCTTCAAGCAGTGGCAAAAAGGGGTTATTTGAAATAGCTCATAACGGTACTCTATTTTTGGATGAAATAGGTGAACTTCCATTAAATCTTCAGGCAAAACTTCTAAGGGTAATACAGGAAAAGGAAATCATGAGAATTGGCGGAGATAAGATTATCCCCGTGGATGTACGAATTATCGCTGCCACAAATAAAGATTTAAAGCAGATGGTTAAGAAAAACTTATTCCGCGAAGATTTGTATTATAGGCTGGCACTACTGGAAATTGACATTCCTCCTCTAAGAGACAGGCCTAATGACATTATACCCTTATTTATAACATTTCTAACCGAAATTGCCGAACAGGAAAACAAATCAATATATTGGGATGATATATCCATTTTCAACCTATTATTGACCTATGATTGGCCGGGAAATGTTAGAGAGCTTAAAAACTTTTGCGAAAGGGTAGTAATATTATCCGATGAAAACAAACTAACTTACAGTTTTATAGTTAGTATGATCAGTCAAAAACACAATATAGAAAGTACACCAACATATACCACTGAAATAACCGATAACCTAAGGGAATTAGAAGTTAACTATGTAAATTTCCTTTTGCACAAATTCGGCAATGATAAGGAAAAGCTATGCAATTTTTTAAACATCAGCAAAACAACATTGTGGCGTAAGCTTAGTAATTCTTAATAATATTATAAAGAAAAGGCCGATGGTTTTCTCCACCGGCCTTTTCTTTATACATTTTACTATGCTTCTATACTATTTTGTTCCTTGGGATATTTCGGGCTACCGTATTTTTTTACAACATAACTCGTTATAACTGGAGCAATAATTGCTGTAACAATAACTGCTGTTGCCACAGCAGCCGTTGCTGTATCAACCTGTCCTGCTAATGAAGGATCGATCTGGGCAAGAATTGCAGGAACTGCAACCGCATTGCCTGCTGTCGTGCAAAGGGCAAAAGCTGCATAGCCTGGACGTCTTAATATGAATCTGTCTGCCGGTAAAATAAACAATGCTGATAATATTACTACAGCAATTCCAAGCAGAATGCCTGTTGCACCACCTGTAACGATGTTTTTCAAGTTTAATCCGGTACCCAGGCAGAAAGCCAGGAACGGAAGTGTAAATAAAATACCAGGCTCTAAAAATTTTCTAATATCTTTATCTAAATTTCCAAGAATAATACCTACAATCAATGGCCCAACGGATGCTAATAATGCAACTGCATCAAAGCTTGCAAGTCCTGCCAGGCCCATACCAATAAGAGTTAAAAACGGTCCATCATTAATTCCTAATAACGATTGCGCTCCCAAGTCATTTTCATCACCAAACTGACTCATTAGACCAAGGTACATACCACCATTGCTATTTGTCACGGCTGCTAAAAGCATCAAAGGCGTCAACCCTATAACACCATTAGGCCCCCAAATTTTGGCTACAACCAACGTGGATACAAAGCCAGCTAGAAATTTCGCCGCCAGTAATACAAATCCTCTTTTTAAAGGCTCACCGATTTTTGTAATGGTAATTTGAGAGCCTACACATAACAAGCTGGCGCCTATAAAAGAGCCTGCTCCCGCCTTAAAGGTTGCTGTAGTCATTCCGCCAATGTTTAATAATTGTGGAAATAGCAAATTAATTACTGCTCCCAGAAACAGAGGAATAACCATCAATCCGCCTGGAACCTTTTGTACAGTCTTTAATATTTTCATTTATTCTACACCCCTTTTAGTTTTTTAAGCATAACTATTAAATTGGTTAATCGCCATATCTGAAATTTCATTATCTTCTGCCTTAACATTCTTGCCGTTACATACCTGAACTATATAACTTAAAAGCTCCTCCCCAAGCTCTTCAACAGATTTAGCTCCTGTAACACTATCACTTGTATCGAAATCTATCATATCATTTAGTCGAACAGCTGTATCATGGTTTCCGGTAATTTTTACAACTGGGGCTATAGCATTTCCTACAGGAGTGCCCATACCTGTTGTAAAAGCTACGATTTGAGCGCCTCCGGCTATTAAAGATACTACAGATGCAACATCATAGGCAGTCCCGTCCATAAATACCAAACCCTTTTTGTCAATCATCTGTCCATATTCATATACTCCACTGAATGGTTTTGTACCGCTTTTATGAACACATCCCAATGATTTTTCTTCCAGAGTTGTTATCCCGCTGGCCTTATTCCCGGGAGAAGGATTTGTATTTCTAATATCTTCTCCCATATCTGCAAACATCTTTTCATATTTTAATACGGTATCACACAGTTTTTGTCCAATTTCAGGAGTTAGAGCACGCTCTTTGAGTATATGCTCTGCTCCAATAGCTTCCGGTGTTTCACACAAAACAGATGTACCATTCAAGTCTACTAATCTATCCGAGGTATTTCCAAGTACAGCATTAGCAGAAAACCCTGATGTCGGATCAGAACCACCGCATTCCAATCCAAGAATAATATCAGATAAATCACATTCTTCCCTTACACATTTGCTTGCCTCTTCACTTAAAGCTTTAACTATCTCAACACCTTTTGCAACAGTTTTCTGAATGCCTCCCTCTTCTTGAATGCTGATGTAGTATACGGGCTTATTAGTTTTCTTCCGTATAGCTTCCAGATACGTAGCTTCCCGTATCATTTCACATCCCAGTCCTACAATCAGAACACCGTATACATTACCATTCGCAATCAGCCCCGATAAAATATTCAGGGTAACTGCAGTATCCCTTGAATTTTGAGCACAACCGTTGGGATTGTATAAATATTGAATACCATCCACTTTGTTGGCAATCTTCTGGGCCACTCCTGCGGCACATATAACTCCCGGCATAATAACAACATGATTACGAATGCCTACATGCCCATCCGGACGTTTATAGCCATTGAATTTCATTACTCAACCTCCCTCAATTTTTTGCTGTCCAAATTATTTTCATGCACATGCTCACCTGCTTTAATATCATTTGTCGCATAACCTATTATTTCACCATACTTTAAAACTGCATCACCCTTCTTAATATCTACAATAGCAACCTTATGATTAACAGGGATATTGAAAACCGCCTTAACTATCGATGTTTTGCCATTCAAAACAAATGTAATTTCATCGCCACATGATATTGGCTTGGTTACTGTTACAACCATATCATTGTCATTTAGCAGAACTGCATTAACCATTTCATTCCCCCCTTCCCATTTAAAATTGTTAACAATAAACTTCTAATAATAAAACAAGCAAGTGTTGTGCCATATTAATTTATTTTATTGCTAATTCTATAAATCGAAAAACTTTTCTTACTATTCTGCAAAATATAAATTATACACCAGTTTACAAGTTCTTAAGCAGTATAGCCTAATTCCAGGAAGCAATCAACAGCATTCCTAACAGCAAAATAAATTTTATTGTTTTCGAAGCGTTTTATGAAAACATCAAAAATTAATTTTGGGGTCAATTGTTGGTGTTTACCAGCCAAAGCTGCAGATTGAAACATTCTACCATAAACCGCTGAAACTGGAATCTGGATGCCACAAATCGATGTTGCCAAAAACAGATTTCACTAATGAAATTTACATTTCATTAGTGAAATAACCTTTATGATTTTTTATTTTATTTTAAGTTATTCTTAGATGGGATAATTAGACATACAATTAAATGCAAAGTGAATTGACATTATCTGCCGGTTCTTGAGCATTCCTAATAAAAAAAGACATGATTTTATTTTCACCTATATCATCAAGGGGATAACTGTCTATCACGCTGCCTTTTTCAAAATGTAAAACATGTGTGCAGCTTCCGAGTATGAGTTCAAGGTCATGGGAAATGATAAATAATGTTTTTCCCATCTGCTGAAGCTGTTTCAGACTATCGGATACTTCTCTCATATGACGTAAATCAAGTCCGCTAGTTGGTTCATCGAATAATATGATTTCTTTTTCTGAGGCAACGGCGCTTGCTATTGCCACCCGCTGTTTTTGCCCCCCCGATAATGACATCGGATGCAGATCCTTCATTGGTAAAAGATCAAGACTGCTCAAAATACTTTCCGCCTTTGCCGTGTCAGCTTCTCCCATACTTAATAAAATTTCGTCAAGTACACTTTCAGTAAACAGCTGATGATTGACATCCTGCATGACCATGTAGCATCGCCTCAAGCGGTCCCTTCTCTTGCATATCTCTCCACAAAGGTCCAGAGTGCCTTTGCAGCTCTTTTCCAACCCGCAGAGGCATCTGGCAAAGGTTGATTTTCCGGCTCCGTTGTGTCCGATAACAGCAACGATATTGCCTTTTGGCACTGTCAGCAAATCTATCTTAATTGCAGGAGTTATATTCTTATAAGAAAACACAAAATTAGACAGATACACATCTTCCCATCTCTGAGCGACATTTTTTTTGTCTCTTGTCAGGCTTTCCAAAGAAAGCGGTCTAAGTCCCATGCTTGAAAGCTCTGCTAAATTCATCATTTTCATCTGTTTGGCGGTAAATTCCTTTTCTATCCTGCCGCTTTTCATGTAT
Organism: Clostridia bacterium BRH_c25; assembly: GCA_001515955.1. The sequence continues at coordinate 16,533 of LOES01000104.1, forward strand.
AAAACACGATCGACAAGCTCACGCAGAAAATATAGTCGGTGTTCCGCAATAATGATGGTTTTGCCTTTGCTTTTCCACAGCTCGATGAGCTTTCGCAGATCCTCAATCGCTGCTATATCCAGATTGGAGGAAGGCTCGTCAAACACAAAAATGTCAGGATGGCAGGTTGAAACTGAAGCACAGGCGATTTTCTGCTTTTCACCGCCGGACAATTGAAAAATACTTCTGTCCATCAACATATCAATTTTAAAATCAGAAACCGTCTCTGCTATCCGCCTGTTTATTTCTTCTGCGGGCAAGCCCCTGTTCTCGCAGCCAAATGCAAGCTCACTTGTGGTATCCACATTAAAAAATTGTGAGCGCGGGTTTTGAAAAACAGAGCCTACCATTTTCGCCGTCTCATAGATCTGTAATTTATGGATTGCTTGGTCGTTAATCAATATCTGGCCCGTAAGAGAGCCTTCATAATAGTTTGGTATCAATCCGTTAATCAGTCGTGTTAAAGTAGTTTTCCCACAGCCGGATTCCCCGCATAGCAGGACAACCTCACCCTGCCGAATGGTTAAGTTTATATTGTGCAGCCCGTTTTCTTTCTGACCCTGTGAATATGAAAAAGAGACGTTCTTTAGTTCAATCATTCGTATTAGCTCCTCCTTTTCAAAATAATAAAAAACCTATGAACGCAGCAATAGCAACGATTGACAATATGATATCGTGAATGCCAAATCCTATTTTGCATATGTTCGTTCTCTTAACAGGACTGCCTAAGCCACGCGTTAATGCAGCGGCCGAAAGCTCTTCTCCTATTTTAACGGTTGACATCATCATCGGGACTAAGCGGTATTCAAGCATAGCCATCGGATTTTTGAAAAATACCGAAAATCCGATACCTCTCATACGCATTGCATCACCAATTGCCCTTGATTCTTCGCCCACTGTCGGAAAAAACCTAAACATAACCGCAAAAGGAATAACAATGCTTTGAGGAACATGCATCCGCTCCATTGACGCAATAAATTCACTTACGGTAGTGGTTGAAACCAAATAATACCCGATTGCCAGCCCCGGAATAAACCGCGTAAATATCCCCGACAGAGCCACAATCAAAAACCCTATAAGTCCGCTTGTCAGCGGTATAAGGTAAAGCTCCATCAAATATGCCGCTGCATAAATCAATGCAAATTTTATCGTTGTTTTGAACCTGCCAATCATCAGAAACAGAAGCAGCGGCAACAGCGCCAAGGCCGGCCTTATCACATTCATCACACCGCCTGCGCTTCCGGCAATCAAAATTGTACTGCCAATAAACACGAGCAGAATTTTTGTTCTCGGATCAAGCACAAAGGCAGAAGGTGTTCTCTTACTTTGCATTAATTCTTTTTGCATCAGGCCATGCCTGCCTTTTTAAAGTGCTTTTTTAAAACCGATTTGCCGATAAGCGCCCCGCAAAATCCGCCTAAAATTGTAAGTGCGGTCAATGCAAAGAACGACCAGGTCGGCGTATAGGACATAAGTGCATCAACATATTCCTGCCCATAGGTCGGCACCATAGCAGCAAAGTAGCTGTCCCTCATAAAGTACAGCGGCAGCATCATACCCATGAGCCAAACGCTAAAAACAGTATAGGCAGTAATAGTTTTTTTAGAGCTTTGATAATTTCCGGATTTTAAAATAAAATCAGCAATCAAACCAAAACCCAAACCTGTAAAAATTGGTGGCCAGGACATCCCGGTGATAAGCATCAAAATGCCGCAAATAAGCCCGGTTATTGTAACCATCCCAAACCTTTTTATCTTCGTCAGGTAGAGCATAAATGGAATGCCCGCCACAAAAGGGCAGATGAACGGAATAAGCAGCATAAATATAGGAATGTATCCCAGCATACCGCATGCAAAGAAAACCACGAAATAAATCGCTGTAAAAACGCCGACCGTAATCAAGTCTTTTACCTGTAATTACACACTCCATCCCAAGCTTTTCTGCTGAATGGTATAAAGCCTCTCGTACAATCCCCTTTTCTTAATCAGCTCTTCATGGGTACCTTGCTCCACAGCTCTGCCCTTGTCCATGACAATGATTTTATCGGCACCTGCTACAATCCTTAACCGATGTGCAATTACGATAACTGTTTTGCCTTCTATTAGCTTTGAAATTGCCTGCTGAATCAACACTTCATTTTCCGGGTCCAAGGAAGCCGTTGCTTCATCCAGAAGGACAATGGGTGCGTTTTTCAGCAGTGCGCGGGCAATAGAAATTCTCTGTCTTTCGCCTCCGGAAAGGGTACTTCCATTTTCTCCAAGCATAGTCTGATATCCATCCGGCAGGCTGCTTACAAATTCTTCACAGCAGGCTGACTTTGCCGCTGCTATAACCTGCGCTTTAGTGGCATCCATATTACCGATTCTAATATTATTGTAAATGGTATCGTTAAACAGCACCACATCCTGAAACACAAAGGACATATAACTCATCAGATGCTCCGGATCCAGAGTCTTAACATCGATACCACCTATTTTTACTACTCCTTTGTTTACATCCCAAAATCTTGCAATCAACTTTGATATAGTGCTCTTTCCACTTCCGGACGGACCCACTAATGCAGTAATACCGTTTGCAGGAATGGAAAGGGTTATATTTTTAATGACTGCTTCCTCGGGGGAAAGCTTGCCGGTGTAGCTGAAGGATACATTCTCAAAGTCTATATTGTAGTCCTTTATTTCCTTCTCCGTATCCCCCTCCATAGCAGGAGTTGAAACAAGAGTTCTCATGCGGCTTGTAGAAACCTGCATATATAAAAGCTCCGGGAGAAGGGTAAACTCTGTAAGTATCGGTCCATATATTCTTACCACAATCAAAAAGAACATGAGCAACGGGATTAATTCAATTTTCCCTCCCGTCAACAAATAGGTCCCTGCAAAAACCGTAAGTCCGACTCCTGCCTGCACAACAATCTGTGCTCCGGTCACAAAAACTCCTGTTACAAATTCCATCCTAATTGCCATTTGCTTCATTAATTTAAGGGCATTGTTCAATGCGGAAAATTTGGAGCCCTGCAGACCGCAGGATTTAATCACTTTGATACCTTCCAAATATTCTTGCACCTGGTCGGAGGCTTTTAGCTTGGATTCTACATGTTTTTCACTTAATCTTCTCTGTACTTTTCTGCTTAAGACTATAATTAAGAATGCGACAGGTACCGTACAAAAGACCGTCATCGCCAATCTCCAATCGAAAAATGCAAGTGAAAAGCAGATAACTGTGATAGAAACAGCATTAGCTAAAAGCTGTGGGATAATATGACTTAACACATGCTCACTTGTTGCACAGTCTCCCATTATATTGGTAGTAAGCTCCGATAAATCCTTAGTATTGAAAAAGCACATAGGAAGCTTTCTGATATGCTCCGCAACACGAATTCTGGTTGCTTCTGATTCCATATAGGAGGCTACATAGGTCTTCTTGTAATCATTTTTATTGGCCAGAAATATAAGAATTGCCGCTATTATACCAATTCCGAAAAAAAACCACATTTTTGTCCAGGAGATTTCTTCTCCCATAAGCGGTTTCAACAGCTCGCCGAATATCTGAATTGAAATGCCGAAGGGGAGTATCAAGGACAGATTGGTAATGGTGCACGCAGTAATCGCTTTCTTTAAATCCGAGTATCCTTTATCGGTCAACATTAATTTTTTCTTTAAATTAAACATTTGCCGCAATCTCCTTTCCGGTGTCGATTTTCCAGTCAAGTGTCTTTGTATACATTTCCCACATCGCGCTGTATTTTCCGTTCTGCAGTATAAGCCGTTCATGAGTGCCCTGCTCCACCGGCTGTCCTTTATCCATGACAATAATCTTATTAGCGCTTCGTATGGTAGACAAGCGATGGGCAATAATGATGACTGTTTTGTTTTGTATCAGCTTTTCAAAGGCTTTTTGTATTAAGTGCTCATTTTCCGGATCCGCAAAAGCCGTGGCCTCATCAAGGACAATAATAGGCGAATCCTTTACAATGGCTCTGGCAATAGCAATACGCTGCCGTTCACCTCCCGAGAGATGCACTCCCTTCGTGCCAATGACTGTATTATAGCGTTTTGGCAGTCTTTCAACAAACTCATGACATTGCGCAGCTTTCGCAGCAGCAATAACCTGTTCATCAGTAGCCCTTTGATTCCCGATTCTTATGTTGTCCATGATGCTTTGCTTAAACAGGAACACATCCTGGAATACAAAGCTGACCTTTTCCATCAAGTAATCAATCTTCATATCCCGGATATCCACACCACCGATTTCAATACTGCCCGCAGTCACGTCAAAAAACCTCGGTATCATATGAGCTATGGTACTTTTACCACTGCCGGAAGGACCGACAATGGCAGTAACCTCCCCTTGATTTGCTTGAAAGGATGTATTTAGCAAAGCAGAAGTATCCTTATCTTCGTCATAGGAAAATGATACGTTTTTGAACTCAACCCCACAGCCCTCACAGGTTTTCGGGTTATCTGCCTCTGGTAGTTTTTCTCTTTCCAAAACGCTGTCCATACGCTCTATACCTCCGGAAATCTGCATCCCGCTGCTGGAAACGTACATAATCTTCATCATAACCGAAGAAATGGATGGAACAAATAATAGATAGAAAATAAAGGTCATGGCATAGGTTTTATAATCGGTAGTATTTAATCCAATCAATATTCCTACCGGGATTAAGAACAGATATATATTATTAATAATAGTGGAAAATCCTGACATGTAATTCTCCCAGCTTAAGGTGTATGGAATGACAAAATTGGTGTATGCTTTAATGGTTTCATGCAATCGCCTGAAGGAATAGACTGTCTGCTTATATGCTTTTACAACAGAAATACCCCGGATATATTCTACTGATGCATTATTCATATCCTCCAAAGCTGACTGATATTTATTCATCATTGCTTTAGAACCTTCATTTCCATATGCCTTAAATTGCATAATAAAGGCAATGACAATTCCGACTAAGGCTGCCAATCCAAAGCGCCAGTCAAACATAAGCAAAATTACCAGCATGACAACCGGTGCCACCATTGAAGCTACAATATCCGGAAGCTGATGGGCAATAAACCCTTCTATTTTTTCTATATTTTCATCCATAACTTTACGAAGTTTTCCGCTTCCAAAGGTTAAGTGAAAACCAAGCGGCAGTTTGGCAATATGAGAAGCAAAGCTTACCTTTAACTCATATAAAGTTCCGAATGCCGCAAAGTGGGAACACATTAACGCCGTAAAATAAAGCAGAATGTTCCCGAGAACTCCCCCAAAGGCAAGCCACCCAAATCCAATTGTCTTTTGCACATCAAGACTTGAAAAATTCGGATAAGCACTCATTATTTCTTGCACAATATAATAAATTGCAATATAAGGCACAAAAGAAACAATTGATGCCAGTGCCGATAAAATTGCAGAGCATATTACCAGAGACTTCTTTGTAGCCGCGAGCTCCAAAAGCCTTGCCACTCCGCTTTTGGTTTTAGCAGTTTTCAAATTTTTCTTCTCCATTTTTTTTACCCTCTTTTCTTTATAAACTATTGATTTACCTTTTAAGTTCCCATCTCATTAATTATGTAATAAGCCTCCACTCGGACGTTAGATAATTGGAAAGCTGTTCTACAGCAACCATAAAAAAATTCCTGATTCATATACAATTCAATAAGTTCTAATCTTCTAACTTAAGTACCTGATAAAAGCGCCTTTCGGCACTTATTTGCACACATTCTTACAAGATGGTATTATAGCAAAAATTAACAGTATCATCCGCTCCATTTAGCCGGGATTTGCTCCATTCAGACATAATATTTTTGATATTTTGCATTGATCTGCAGGTCTCTCTCTTATCCCACCTCCTTGCTCTCCCCATATATTGCTTAAGTTCATCTCACGCCAGAGCGGGATGAACCTGATAAGTTTTCAGGCTCTTTATTATTATTGTGTGATAGGATATACTAAGATTGTAATGAAATTATAATTTTGTTGCCGACTATCTTAACTCATAGATTTTAAGCAAGGCTCTATCTAGCCACAATGCGGAAATAGGGAGGGGTATAAGTGGAAAAACTTACATTCACAATGGAAAACTACCTTGAAGCAATATATGAACTTTCAAGTGAAGGAACAGGAGCACGAGTATCGGATATTGCCGACCGATTGGGCGTTACAAAAGCAAGCACCAACAGCGCCATGTCAACGCTTGCCGAAAAAGGGCTGATCGTCAATGAAAAATACAAGGAAATTTTCCTTACGCCTGAAGGATTGAAACTAGCTGAGTTTACTTCAAAAAAGCATCATGTGATACAGCAATTTTTGACTAAGATATTAAAAGTAGAACCCTCAGTCGCCGATAATGATGCATGTGCAATTGAGCATGTGATAAGCAACGACTCCATTGCAGCCATGCAGGAATTTATGCAGGCAGGCAAGAAGTAAAGCTAAAACTGAATTATGCTTATTTACATCTATAGTGCTCTGACTTAGCTAAGCGCTGAGAGTTACTTGTGCATTCTTTCGTCTGAGGAGGGTAAATTCTCTTTTTACCATGATCATTGTCCAAAGAACTATAACCACATCAATAGCAAACGAGCCGTAATAAATGCCGGATATACCAATCATTTTAGGCAAAATCAGCATGACTGGCACATAGAAGATCAGTTGCCTTGCAATGCCAATGATGGTTGCCGGTTTTCCTTTATCTATGGATGGAAATAATGTCATCGCCATAAAGATAATTGACAATATCGGCAAAATCGCCATATAGATGCGGAAATACTGAAATTGTGTTCCTGTGAACAGTTGCTCCGTCAGCATCAAGCCCAATACCGCGCCGGGAGATACCATAGAAACAATCCAAAACGGCAAGGTCAGCGCCATGGCTGCAACCGCAAAAATCTTATAGGACCTAATGACGCGTTCATACTGCTTTGCGCCATAATTAATACCGATTACCGGCTGTAGAGC
>LOES01000105.1 GCA_001515955.1 Clostridia bacterium BRH_c25
GGAAATCAGAAATTTTGTGCCAAAGCCTTATTATGGAGTTGTAGCCAACTTTCTGTCAAAGGACAGCGGTATTTCTTATAAAGGCAGATGGCAGCAAAAGAAAAAAGAAGATAAAAATCCGGCAGATGATTTGGAAAGTGGAGATAAATATATCAGCAAAGAGGAAGGGTTAGAAATTATTAAAAAGCTGGAAGGCAATGAAGCTGTGGTCAGGAAGGTTGAGGTGAAGGTCAAGAAGGAGCAGGCTCCTTTGCTTTTTAACCTTGCCGAGCTGCAATCAGAGGCGAATAAGAAATTTAAGCTTCCCGTAAATCGAACGCTGGAAATTGCCCAGGGCCTATATGAGAAGAAGCTGATATCCTATCCCAGAACTGACAGCAGGGTGCTTTCCACTGACGTTATACCAGAGCTGCCGAAGGTTCTTAATGGTTTGTACGGCAATGCTGCTTTTAAGGAATCTGTATTGAGGATTAAGGAATTTGGGAAGCTTGGTATTGATAAGAAAACCAAACGATATGTGGACGACAGCAAGGTTACCGACCATTACGCCATTATCCCGACCTATGTAACAACTGAGCTGTCCAAGCTGGATGAAGATACAAAAAACATTTATAATCTGATTGTTAAAAGATTTCTTGCCATTTTTTATCCTGCTGCAGAGTATAATACTGTGAAGGTGGAGACGTCCATTGGCACGGAAATATTTGTGACCAATTCAAAAACGTTGAATGTACAGGGATGGAAGGAAATATATGATGTCACTTCTTCAAAGAAGGAAGAACTGTCTGATTCCCCTATTCAAAAGCTGATCAAGAAAGAAAAGTGTGATGTGACTAAATTTGATTTGGAGGAGAAAGAAACCAAACCTCCATCCCGATTCACCGACGGCTCTTTAATCATTACAATGGAAAAAGCGGGAAAGTATATCGAAAACGAGGAACTAAGAGAGCAGATAAAAACATGTGGTATCGGCACTTCCGCTACCCGCTCGGGAATCATTAAAAAGCTGGCCGATATCGGGCACATTAAAATCAACAGTAAAACCCAAGTCGTGACCCCTGAGCCAAAAGGGGAGGCTATTGTGGAGCTGGTCCGCCTTACGGCAAAAGAACTGTTGAATCCGACACTTACCGCCAGTTGGGAAAAAGGGCTGTTCATGATAGAAAATAAAGAAACAACAGCAGAGGATTTTGAGGAGAAGCTGACCCAATATATAACAAGAACCATTGAAAAAGTAAAAAGAACCGGAGTCGGACAGCATCTTAGCTTCCAAGGGCTAAAGCTTGAGCAAAACAAGTAATTTGTATTGAAGCTGTGGAATAATCCGCAGCTTTAATTTTTTGTATCGTCACAAAAATAAATTAGGATAGGAGATGAAAACAGAAGTGTTAAATGCTACAATATATGGAATCATGGGTTCACCATCCAAGAACTGCAGAGCGATTTAAACAGCGCCGGGTTTAGAAACCTGGATTTTTACGGCGATGCAGCAGGCAGAGTTTATACGGACAATAGTAAAGCTATTTGTGCAGTAGCCCGGAAATAGGTAAACGGAGAACAAGGGGACATAACAAACAAATGAATCGGCCCCTTGTTTTGCCGTTGCCTTAGTGTAATAAAAAGGGGAATAATAGCGAAATTTGTGATATAATAGGAGAAGCTAGTGAGTAAATCAATATAAAAACGTCAGCTAATTATAGAGCTGATTAAAAAGACATTTTTTTTATGCCAGGTGGTGCATTTCTCGGAATTAATGGTGGAGGCCCCCTTGCGGCAGTTTAAGTACTATTAATTGCAATATATACATAGGGGGCAGAAAAATGAAGGCTGGCAAATTGAAAGTTAAAGATAAAATACTAGTTTTTATTCTACCTGTTATATTAATTTCTTTAGCTTCAACATCATTTCTCGGTTATAAATTATCAAAGCAAATCTTTGTGAATGAGTACAACAACCAGAAAGAACAGGTTGCTGCTCATGTGATAAGTGCTGTGGACCTAATAGATGCAGCTTTTAGAATGCTGGAAATAAATATAGAAGAAGAAATGGAAGAAGGAATATTAGAGTTTAAAAATGAATTTGAAAAGGCCGGCGGAGATCCTGAGAAGGTATCACTTGAAGCGCTAAAGTCAAAAATGGGTGAAAAATATGATCTGATAATAATAGACAGTGGGACAACAATAATAAAATCTACTGCTCCTGAAGGCATAAACTTCAACTTTATGCAATTTGATGAAAAATTGGGGGAGGAGATAAACAGCATAAGATTGTCCGAGGATATCAGACATGAGAGAATAAGAACAAATGTGGGGACAGGCCATCTAAGCAAATTTACTTACATACCAACAGATGATCATAAGTATCTTTTAGAAATAGCATATGGTGAAGGCGGGCTCAGTTCATTTGTAAGTGAGCTGGAGCTTTTAAAGATTGCTGCGCAGTTGGTACATGCAAATCCCATTGTTTCCAGCATAAGAATTTTTGATGTTTATGGATATGAGTTTGTTGGCAGTAAAGGAAATTACCAACCTACAGAAGAAAGCATAAGAATAGTTGAAAGGGTAAAAAAAGAGATAAAGTACGAGGTCGATGACGGAGATAAGGTTAAAAGTTACTTTCTAATTGACTCAAAAGAGAAAAAACAAACGATGACAGATAACGGTAAGATAGTAGAGATAGTTTATAATAATACAGCTATGGCAAATTCGATAAAGAGTATAACATACTTAATTTCTGCTGTGGGATTCGGTGTAATAGTCATCATGATTTTAATCATGTTTTACTTGAGTAAAAAGATAACTTATCCAATAACCCTTTTGTCTATTGCAGCTAAAAAAGTCGCAAAAGGTGATTATGATGTAATTGCAGAAAAAACGAGTCAGGATGAAATCGGGGAACTCTCTGATATATTTAATACAATGATTAAAAAAATAAAAGAGGATTTTGAAAAGATTGAAAAGCAAAAAGCAGAGCTGGAGGATTACAGCAGAAACCTTGAAAGAAAGGTCCAAGACAGGACTATAGAAATAGTAAGAACATTAGAGAAAAGTAAAATAACACAAAAGCTATTGGAAGAAAGCAATTTGCAGTTTGAAAATTTATTTAACAACATGCGGGAAGGATTCGCAATACATGAAATAGTATGTAACGAAAAAGGCGTGCCTGTAGACTATAGGTTTTTAGAAGTAAATAAGGCTTTTCAGGATATTACAGGTTTGAAAATTGCTGATATAAAGAATAAAACTGTGTTGGAGATAATGCCGGGGATTGAATCATACTGGATCAAGGAATATGGCCGTGTGGCTTTGACAGGAGAACCTTTTCAGTTTGAAAATTATTCAGAAGTTATTGGAAAGCACTTTTCAGTTAATGTTTTTAGTCCGGCAGAAGGAAAGTTTGCAACGGTATTTACGGATATAACCAGGCAAGTACTTTCAAGAGAAACAATTAAAAGAGAAAAGTATATACTTGAAAGAATTCTTGATGATACACTATCCGGATATTGGGATTGGGACCTGGTCAACAATACGGAATATCTAAGCCCTGGACTTAAGAAAATGTTGGGGTATGAAGATCATGAGCTGCTGAATTCACCGGAAACCTGGCAGAGATTAATATTCTCAGAGGATTTGCCGATGGTTATGAAGTGCTTTAACAAGCATGTTGAAAGTTTAGGAAGTGTTCCCTTCTATAACGAAGTAAGATATCACCATAAAGATGGTTCCACAGTATGGGTGATCTTTGCAGGTCATGTCGTAGAATGGGATGCTGACAATCGGCCCTTGCAAATGGTTGGATGTCATATCAACATTACAGATATAAAAAAGCTGGAGAAATCATTGAATCAGGAAAGAGAACTGCTTAAGGCTACTTTGCTGTCTATGGGAGATGGTGTTATTTCCACCGATAAAGATGGAAAGGTTAAGATTGTAAATGCTGTTGCTGAGGAACTAACAGGTTGGACACATGAGGATGCTTATGGAAAACCTTTTGAAGAGGTATTCAATATAGTAAATGAGGATACAAGAGAAAAGTGCGGGAATCCTATTGGGAAAGTACATGAAACCGGTGAGACTATTAAAATTTGCAATCATACAATTCTTATATCCAAGGATGGTGTGGAAAGGCCGATTGAAGATAATGCAGCTCCGATTAAAGATGAGAATGGGGACACTAGTGGAGTTGTAATGATATTCAGGGATTTCACTGAAAAGAAAGAAAAACAGGAAAGAATAGAATACTTGAGCTTTCATGATCAGTTAACAGGCTTATTTAATCGGAGGTTTCTTGAAGAAAAATTAAAGGAAATGGATTCAAAAAGAAATCTTCCCCTTACCCTTGTTATGCTTGACGTCAATGGCTTAAAGCTGATTAATGATGCCTTTGGCCATTCGGTAGGGGACAAGGTCTTGCAAAAAGCGGCAGAAATTGTAAAAAGAGAATGCCGCTCTGATGATATTATTGCCAGGTTCGGAGGAGATGAGTTTGTAATCCTATTACCTCATACTAATTCTATTGATGTTGAGATGATATTGAGAAGAATTGATACCCTTATTGAAAATGAGAGAGTGGATTCCATTAACCTGTCTGTTTCTTACGGCTGGGCAACCAAGAATAAAGCAAGTGAAAACACTGCAGATATTTTCAAGATAGCTGAAGACCACATGTATAGGCGTAAACTGACAGAAAGCAAAAGTATGCACTATAAGACAATAGAAATAATTCTAAAAACTCTGCATGAAAAAAGTGAAAGAGAAAAGAAACATTCAGAGCGTGTTAGCCAGCTTTGTGAATCTATAGGAGTTGCTTTAGGTTTAAAGAATGAAGATGTCAGAGAGCTTAGAACTACAGGCTTGATGCATGATATAGGGAAAATTGCTATTGATTTAAGTATTCTTGATAAACAAAGCCAGCTTAATGACTCCGAATGGACGCAAATACAAAGGCATCCGGAGCTGGGCTATCAGATTTTAAGATCTTTGAATGAATTTGCCAAAATAGCCGAATATGTTTTGGCACACCATGAAAGATGGGATGGAAAGGGATACCCCAGAGGTTTAAAAGGTGACGAGATACCTTTGGAAGCCAGGATTATCGCTGTTGCTGATGCTTATGATGCAATGACCAGTGATAGACCTTACCGGAGAGCCTTAAGCAAGGAAGTTGCAATGAATGAAATAAAAAATAATGCAGGGATTCAGTTTGATCCGCAAATTGTTAAGATATTTATTGATGTGTCAAAAAATTAATCACGGAACAAGGAGACGGTTTGTGTCCTGTCCCCTTGTCCCGTTGTTATATATCCGCTGTATCAGCTTCCTAACTGTGATTTAACCTGCTGGACATCCTGGTTATCCGCCATCATGGCCGGCTGATAAAAGCCCTTTGATTGGGCAAGCTTGAAAAGCTCATACTGAGATGTTTCACAGTTGTCCCTGATCTGCTGAATTGCTGACCTGAGGTTGGGATTGGCACATTCAGATATTACATTTGCATAGGTTGTCAGGCTGCTTTTAACCATCGAAAGTGCATCATTCACCATAATCTTGTCTTCCATGTTTATCCTCCTTAGCTTAAATATGATAGTAGCTGTTGTTTTGTTTTCATAGCATCCTGAGCCGATTTTTGGAAATATGCTTTTACTTGCGGATCAGTACACTGTTGTGCGTAGGTCTGCAATTTCTGATGTGATGTATCATGTGCAGCTATAAGATGCCGCAAATTTTGTAGCTCCTGTTGATTTAACTGTGACATACAATCATACTCCTTTCACATTTTTCTAATAGTTATTGTCTACAATTAGAATTTTAATATTCAAGGATACGATGCAAAAACACAGCGGTTTAGAACAAGTACTACACCTCGTCAAGCTTTATATGCTTTCTTCAAGTGTGTAGTTGATTATGGAAAGGTAGTGATATTTGATATCATTTTATATAATAAGCATGTAGAAGATGGTATAATGGTAAAAAAGAGGAGGGATGAACTATGGACCAACATACTAAATTTGTCGTTGATGCCAGGGTAAAAAGGACTATAGAAAATTTAGAGAACAATAATATCTCAGCTTACAGAGTAGAAACCGAAGAGGAGACACTTAAAAAGATAGAGGAGCTCATACCTGCAGGAAGCACAGTGGGTTTGGGTGGCTCTATGACACTTTTTGAAGTGGGTGCTATTGACTTTCTCAGAAAAGGTAATTATGAGGTTTTGGATAGATATAAAGAGGGCTTAACTCCAGCAGAGATGAAGGAGATTTTCAGAAAAAGCTTTTTTGCTGATGCTTATTTGACAAGCAGCAATGCTATTACTGAAAATGGAGAGCTTTATAATATAGATGGAAATGGCAACAGGGTTGCAGCTATGTTATACGGACCCGACCGGGTAATCGTGATAGTAGGAATCAATAAGCTGGTGAAGGATGTAGATCAGGCTATTTTAAGAGTAAAAGAAACAGCCGCCCCTGCCAATAATAAACGACTTAATAAAAACAATCCATGCACTAAAGTAGGATATTGTATGGATTGTAATGCAGAGGAAAGAATCTGCAATGAGTATACTTTAATTAGAAGGCAGGGAGTAAAGGGAAGGATTCACATAATTATTGTGAATAAAGAACTTGGTTATTAATAGCTTGATACACTTTCTTCAAGTGTGTAGTTGACTCAAATGAAAAAACATGAACATAAGCCTCTATATCATCAAGATGTTGATATACCAATCTTTCGTTTATTCCAGGCGGAGCATATACCGTATAAAGAACCTGCCGGGTTGTCGAACTAATTCTTGTTCGTGAATCAGGTCCTCTTAAAATACTGGAAATAACTCCTTCGGAATCAGTAAGCATCATGTCTCCGGAGATTGTTGACATTTCATTGCCGTTAATATTTGTGTAATGCTCTTTGCCTGTTGAGATCTTCAAATGCAAGGGCATTTTTATTTTCTCCAGATCGTGTCCGGCAGTCAGAAGCATATTTTTCAATTCCGCCATGAACATTACTTCAACCAATGCAGGCTTCAACCAATGCAGATATGCTTGGGATTGTTTTTCCTTTAATGATTGATTCCAACTGTAGCAAAACATGATAACTATATCCGAATTTCCTGTAGTAAGAATTATAAACATCCAAGGGATGAACCTGTTTTAATTCTTTGGAGGACAATTGGCCGTATTTCTCCCTTAGTGAATTTGCGAGATCGTGTTTTATCTTATTTAACTTTTCATTATTGGGAGTATTTGATACATCTTGTATTATTAAAACGCCGATTGATGAATCCGGATAATGACCGGATAATTCATTTTGAAAAGTAATCATATTTCTATTTCTCCTTCTATAATTTTATTGGTATTGTTTGTATGATTATGCTATAATCATACAAAATAAACTGGTATAGAACCAGTACCAGTTAAGTGCAAGTTTGAGCAGTCCAGTTGGAGGTTGTATGTGGGGAATAGAATTACTGAGGCAAAGGGAAGTTTCATTGAAACGACAAATTTATCAGACTCTAAGGGATCAAATTATTAACGGGCGGATAGAAGCGGGGGAAGTATTGCCATCCACACGTGAGCTTGCGAAGCAGTTGGCAGTATCACGCAATACCGTGTGTGAAGCATATGAAATGTTATTGGCCGAAGGCTTTATTTTATGCCGCCAGGGTTCTCCTACACGGGTTGCTGAAGGTTTATATATCGACAGGTCACCAGGCGCCGAAGCTTATGAAGAGCCATCGCGGCATGCTCAGCCCATACTGGCTGATTTTCGTACAGGACAGCCTGACTTGCGGCATTTTCCACGTTTTCAATGGTATCAGATATTACGAAAAGCTTATGAGGAGATGCCTCTATCTCAGCTTGGTTATACAGGGCCGGAAGGCTTGCTTCACTTGCGTGAAGAAATTGCAGCCTGGCTTTTTCGAAATAAAGGGCTTGTAATTAACTCTCAGAATATTTTTGTTACAGCAGGTTCAACCCATGGGCTGCACTTGATCTCCGATTTATTGTGCCGGGATGGGAAGGGAATTTTGATGGAGGACCCCTGTCATATGGGGATGTTACAGGTATTCCGGAGCAAAGGATATCCGGTATATCCCATTCCTGTGGATGCACAAGGGCTTCAGGTTGAATATCTTGAAGAGAAAAGTGCTTGTGCCGTATATGTGACCCCATCCCACCAGTTCCCATTGGGAGGTATCCTTCCGGCCAACCGGCGGGCGGCATTAATACGGTTTGCCAAGGAAAAAGGAATTTATATTGTGGAAGATGATTATGACAGTGAGTTCCGGTATTGTGGAGAACCCGTTGCACCGCTTTATTCCATGGACCCGCAGAGAGTAATCTATGTCGGCACCTTCAGCAAGGTTTTATTTCCGGCACTGCGCATTGGATATGTAGTGCTGCCCCGTCAGCTTCATGCCCGATGGAGATATCTCCGGACCCATACGGATGTCCAGAATCCGCCTTTTGAACAAGCAGCACTGGCTGAATACCTGCGCTCCCGCAAGCTGGACAGATATATTCAGAAGATGCGGAGGTTATATGGAGAAAGACGGCAGGTGCTTCTACAGTCACTGGAAGAGAAATTCGGCAAAGAATGGCATTCATGGGGAGATGCTGCCGGGCTGCATATTGCCCTGGAGTTTCCGGGAATGTGTTTTGATAAGCAGTTTGTTAATAGCAGCAAGAGAAGTGGAATTCGTATTACTCCTGTGGAATATCACAGTATTTGCAAGGGCAAGCATCAGGATAAGCTGTTACTGGGTTATGGACATTTGGAACCTGAGGAAATCCTCAAAGGAGTATCCCTGATGTATGAATTTATTAAGGATTATTTTGATATTTTTCATACTCAAATAAAGTAACAGAACTGAGGAAAGAATCATAAACTGGATATGGATACTAATTCACTTATTGATTTGACAAAAAAAATGATATAGACTAGTGTTGGAAATAATATCAAATGTTGATTATATCAATAGAAGTTTTTGGAGGACATGCATGGCTACTTTAAAGGACATCGCCAGAGAAGCAAATGTCAGCGCTACCACTGTGTCAAATGTTATACACGGAAATCACAAGCGTGTTGCACAGGAAACAGTTGAGAAGATTAAAATGATAATTGAAAGAACCAATTACATACCTAATATGACCGCCAGATCTTTGGTTAATAAGCTATCGAAGATTATCGGCGTTATTAATCATGTAGTGCCTGAAAAGAGTGGGAACTTTATTTCAGATCCGTTCCATAGTGTTGTTATTGAAGGGATTGAAGAGAAGCTCCGCGAAAAAGGCTATTATTTAATGATACGCACCGTGTACACTGAAGAGGAGCTGTTTTCATTACTACGCAACTGGAATATGGACGGTTTGATTCTAATAGGTCTGTTTCAGGATAATTTTTCTGAAAAGCTCATGAATGCCGGTGTGCCCTTTGTATTGGTTGACAGCTATATAGATAATCATAAGGTTTTGAATATTGGGATAGAGGACTGCAATGGGGGCTATACTGCTACAAAATATCTGATTGACAAAGGACATAGGAGTATAGTTTTTGCATCACCTGTAATTAAGCAAAACGGTGTTGTGGAAGAACGTTTTAAAGGATATAAGCTGGCACTTAAAGAAGCAAATATTACATTTGAGAAGAGAAATGTATACCAGCAGGAAATTACTATTACAGAGGGTATAGAGCTAGGGCACAAATTAGCCTCCAGGACTGATGTGTCCGCTATATTTGCAACTGCCGATATATTGGCCGCAGGTATCATATCCGGCCTTAGTGAAAAAGGCAAAAGGGTTCCGGAGGATTTTTCCGTGATAGGCTTTGACGACCTGTATATCAGCTCACTTACAGCGCCAAGATTGACAACGATACATCAGGATACACAAGAAAAAGGCAAGGTTGCAGCTGAGTCATTGATCAAAGTTATCGAAGGAAATTCAATTGAAAGCAATAATATAATTCTGCCGGTTAAGCTTATAGAAAGACATAGTGTGAAAGATATCCGTAATGTATTTTAACCTAAAAAACAGCAAAAATTTTTAGTTGGAGCTAAGCATTTATTTTCAGAGAGATGCTTGGCTTTTTGTGTGCATATTGCCACAAAAATTTAGCGCTGCTATATTGACAAACAATGGAAAAATGATTATAGTAAAATTAGGTTTAACGTTAAACCTGACAACAAATATTATTTTAGGGGGAAGTTAAATGAAAAAGAGCATTCAAAGACTTATTTCCTTGGGTCTGATATTAACGATGCTTTTATTGGCAGGCTGTGTGAAGAGTAATACAGAGACAAGCAAACCGGCAGATGCTCCGGCACCGGCACCAGAAGAAATAACACTTAAGCTTGGTATCTGGCCGGAAGACACATTGACTGATGATATCAAGATGCATGAAAAATGGGTAGAAGCCTTTAACGCCAAGTATCCCAATGTCAAGGTCGTGCCTGCATACTATAAGTATGCGACAGATACTTTTGTTTCTTTAGCCGAATCAGGAAATCTCCCTACAGTTTTTGAATCCTGGTATACAGAACCGCAAAAGCTTATTGAAGGTGAATTTGTAAAGGACATTACTGCTGAGCTTAAAGAACTGGGCTGGGATAATGCCATGAATCCCACCATTAAAGATTTACTGTCCAAGGACGGCAAAATCTATGGTATTCCTCGAGACGGATATGCATTAGGCTTGATGATAAATGTTGAATTGTTTGAAAAAGCGGGATTAGTGGATGCCAATGGTGTTCCCCAATATCCAAAAACCTGGGATGAGCTTGCACAAACTGCAAAGACAATAAAGGATAAAACCGGAAGTGCAGGAATATGTATTTTAGCAAAGGATAATGCCGGTGGATGGCATTACTCCAGTATTGCCTGGGCTTTCGGCGCACATATGGAAGTGGAGAAGGACGGCAAATGGATTGCACAGCTTAACTCACCTGAAAATATTGCAGCAATGAGCTTTGTAAAGGATTTGCAATGGAAATATGGTGTTCTGACAGCTAATCCTACAAATGAGGATTGGGGTACCGGCTTCAAGGCTCTTGGAACCGGAGAGGCTGCAATGTATATTGGAGCAAATGACGCTGTAAATCAGCCAACCCAGGTTAATAAACTGGATGTTAAAAAGCTTGCTCTTGTACCTCTGCCTGCAGGGCCGGGGGGGCAATATTCATTAATGGGCGGTACACCTTATATGTTCTCAGCTAAAGCTACTTCTGAAGAGGTTAAAGCAGCACTTAAATATATAGAAATTATGGGAAAGGCTCCGGTAGCAACAGAAGAGTCTATAGCCGGAATGGATGCGGATGCAAAATCCAAGGTTGCATCCGGAACACCTGTTATTCCTGACTTCCCTGCATGGACTGCACCGGATTTCTTAAAAGCCAAGGAAGAAGTTATTGCAAAGAACTCAAATGTTGACATGGCACTTTATAATGACTACTATAGCATGTTAAAGAAACAAGGCAACCTGCATCTTGAAGAACCTAAGCTCACTCAGGATATGTATGCAGAACTGACCAAGGTGCTTCAAGCTGTATTAACCGACAAAAATGCAGATGTTACAAAGCTTCTTGATACTGCAAATGCTAATCTTCAAAGTCTGTTGGACAGCCAGGTAAATAAATAATAATATTAATTATAACGAGGCCCAAAGATGTCCCCTACCTCTATAGGTGGCGGGTACCGAATTAGCTTTACAGGCGGTGGGAATATCCCCTGCCTCGTTGAAACGGTGTGTTGTAATTGCATACGCAATTACTTCCGTTGTTATAATAATTGATATATACACCGTGAAAGGAAGGGACACTCCCTACTTTCACGGTGTATGTACTAAATACCGGGCCTGCCCGTTTATAACAGCAAGGGAGGGGGGATTCAATTGCTTGATCGGAGACTTGAAGTGCGAAAAAAAAGGAATATGAATTATAAAGTGTCGGATGCCGCAAAACAAAACATATCAGGATGGATAATCATGGCGCCTACCCTTCTGTTATTTGCTTTTTTTGTTTGGGAGCCGTTGCTGGCAAGTATCCGCCTTTCACTCTACAGTGCAAAAGGCATGAGAACTATAGAATTTGTAGGCTTTAAAAATTACATAGATGTGTTTCACCATCCCGATTTTCTGCCTGCTGTAAGAAATACATTTTCCTATACAATATGGTCTCTGGTAATTGGCTTTCTTGTACCAATCATTATGGCCATACTGATCAACGAAATGGTACATGCCAGATCACTTTTCAGAGTAGGGACTTATTTCCCCAACGTTGTACCGGGTTTGGCCACTGTTTTGATGTGGGGATTCATTTTCAAGCCTGGTAAGACAGGTGTACTTAATATTATTTTGGGCCAGTTGGGTATAGAGCCGCTGACCTGGCTTAGCAATCCCAAGCTTACAATACCTTTGATAATCATTACTTTAACGTGGAAAGGTGCAGGGGCCACTGCACTCATATATCTGGCATCACTTCAAGGAGTAAACCCGGAGCTGTATGAAGCTGCCATTATAGATGGAGCCGGCATATGGGACAGGATAAGGCATGTAACCATACCCAGTCTTCGCAACCTGGCCCGTACTCTTTTGATTCTGCAGGTTATCTCTGTTTTTCAGATTCTTTATGAACCATTGGTCTTGACAAATGGAGGTCCCAATAATGCTTCCATTTCCATAATGCAGCTGGTTTTTAAATATGCATTTGAGAAATTTGATTATCCAAAGGCTGCTGCAGTATCAGTCATTATTAGCATATTCTTGATCACATTGACGGCAATCTATAACAGATTCAATAAAGTACAGGATGTATAGGAAGGGGTGAGTTTTTTGCCGAAATTACAGGATAAAGATAATGGCATTATTACCCGGTCAGATTTAAAAAGACCCCAAGTAAAAATTATTTACTATATTCTGTTTACAATCTGTTTGATTATCACAGTTGTTTCGATTGCTCCTCCTATATGGGTGCTTCTTTCCAGTTTTAAAGACATAAAGGAATTTACTCTGGAGCCAACGCTGATTCCGAAAGAATTTGATTTTAACAAATTCATTAAAACATGGAACGATCTGAAATTCTTCAAGTTCTATGTAAATTCATTCTATTCCGTAGCCGGCAGTGTTGTATGCGCAATAATATTCAATGGTCTGCTGGCATTCGCACTTTCCATTATCAAGCCGAAGGGATCAAGGTTTGTATACGCACTTGTGATGGGGAGTCTTATGGTACCGGCAACTACAAGTATAGTTCCATTATTTATAAATATTAACAAATTAGGCTTGAGTGGAACCTTCTACCCGCTGTGGTTATCAATCGGGGCCAATGCTTTTTATGTGGTTTTGTATAAGCAGTTCTTTGATACACTTCCAAAATCAATTATAGAAGCGGCAAGGATCGACGGCTGCAGCAATCTTCAGATATTTACCAGGATCGTTATGCCGCTGAGCAAGCCGATCACAATGGTAGTTGCGATGTATGCGGTTAATTATGCCTGGTCGGATTTCTTACTTCCGTATCTGGTACTTAACAATACGGGACTCGAAACGGTAATGGTACGTTTATTCCAGTTCAGAAACGGCAAGACAGCAGATGTTGATATATTAAGAGCTATTGTATTTGCAATAATTCCACCAATTATTCTATTTACAGCCTTCCAGAAGCAAATTACACAAGGCAGTACACATTCGGGAGTAAAGGGTTAGTAGACTTTTATACTTTATAGCAAGGCGGGGGTCATTATGACAAAAATTGCAGATGTATATTATAAGCTTGATCCATGGAAAATCATAGAAGAGGGTTTTGATCCGAACCGGAGCATGGTATCGGAATCAATTTTTTCATTAGGAAATGAGTACATGGGAGTGAGGGGATATTTTGAAGAGGGTTCATCCTGTGATAGTCTTCTTGGAAGTTATTTTAATGGGGTATATGAGTATTCATATTATATAAACAAATCAGCCTATAAGGGGATTATAGACCATACTCATTTTATGGTTAATTCAGTAGATTGGCTTTATACCAGGATATCAATTGATGGGGAGCAGCTGGATCTGGGTACTGTGAGCTTTGATAATTTTATAAGGGTATTGGATTTCAGAGAAGGTACGCTTACACGTGAATTTGTCTGGAATACCCGATGTGGCAAAAGCTTAAAAGTCAAGTTCTTAAGATTTTTGAATATGGACAGAACCAGCGAGGGATTTCAAAGGATCATATTTGAACCTATAAATTTTTCCGGCAGTGTTGAGCTTATAATGGGATTGGATTTTAGCACCCTGCATGCTTCTAAACAGGAAAATTTATGGAATGTAGTTAAAAAAGAAGCAACTAATGACATGGCTGCAATTATTGGTAAAACACTTACCACAAATCAAAGGGTTTTTTCAGGCTTCAAGCTTGCAGCAGATAATATCATCGATAAAAGTATCTATGAGAGAGATAAAGTTATTGGTTATAAGCTTTCCTTGCCGCTTATACAGGGGGAAGCAAGCCCGGTGGATAAGCTTGTATCAAACGTTGTTTTAAAAGATACGTCAATAGATAATGAATATTTTTGGAGCACCGGCATCAGCAAGGTTTTGGAGCAGTCAGACAAGGGATTGGATTTAGCACTAAAAGATACTAAGACGCTTTGGAATAATATCTGGGATAGGTTTGATATTCAAATTGATGGTGATGTGAAGAACCAGCAAGGTATCCGTTTTTGCATTTTTCAGATGCAGCAAACTTATAACGGACAGAATCCTGCCAATAATATAGGCGCCAAAGGCTTGACCGGAGAGGCATATAACGGCCATGCATTCTGGGATACGGAAACTTATTGCCTTCCGTATTATATATTCAACAATTTAAAAGCTGCTAAAAACTTGTTGGAATTCAGATACAGCAACCTTGACAAGGCTATGGAACGTGCAAGGATGCTTGATGGTGAAGGAGCCTGCTATCCGGTTGCAACCTTAAACGGGGAAGAGGCCTGCGATCTTTGGCAGCATGCCAGCCTCCAGTTTCAATCCAGTACCGGTGTTGCTTATGGTATATGGCATTATGTGCATATAAGCGATGATAAGGAGTTTTTATTTACTCACGGAGCAGAGATGCTGGTTCAGATCAGCAGATTCCTGAAGTCACGGGGAGCATGGGGCCAGAACAGCAATAAATTCGGCTTTTTCTCTGTTATGGGGCCTGATGAGTTTCATATGATGGTCAACAATAATTGCTACACCAATTATATGGCTAAGAAAACCTTTGCCTATACTTTAGAGGTTATAAAAGAAATGAAAGAAAATTCGGTTCTTCAGTATGATGAATTGCAAAAGAAAACAGGATTTACAGAGGTTGAGCTTCAGAGCTTTGAAGACTGTTCAAATAATATGCTTATACTTTTTGATGAAGCAAGCGGTATTTATGAACAGCATGAGGGATATTTCAATTTGCCTCATATTGACGTGGATTCCATACCTGTTGAGGAGTTTCCCCTCTACCACAATTGGTCTTATGACAGGATATATCGTTCTCATATGATTAAACAGCCTGATGTTTTGATGTTCATGTTCTTATATAATCAGGAGTTCAGCTTTGAATGCAAAAAGGCTAACTATGAATATTACGAGCCCAGGACTATACATGAGTCTTCTCTTTCACCATCGGTACATTCGATTTTCGCATCAGAGCTTCAAAGGCATGAAGAAGCATTTGATTTCTTTGGCTTTGCAGCCCGCATGGACCTTGACAACTATAACAGAAATACCAGGGAAGGCTTGCATACAACAAGCCTTGCCGGAGCCTGGATAAACATTGTTTATGGTTTTGGCGGAATGAGGAGCGATGGCGGGATGCTCAAGTTCAGTCCAGCTATCCCCAAGGCCTGGGATAGCTATAGCTTCAGAATTATTTACATGGATGCGCTGCTTTCTATAAAGGTGGATAAGGAAAAAGTAAATTTCAGAGTTGTTAATGACAAAGTTGTAGCTATAGAGATATATGAGAAAAAATATGAGATTGATTCCAGTGGAGTGACTGTAGCAATACCGGATTGCTGGAGGGGATAATATGGTGTGGACGATTTATGAAGATGGGTTTGACAGTAATAATATAGTCGGCAATGGGAATAAGTTTATTACCGGCAATGGGTATATGGGCTTTCGTGGAACTATGGAGGAGTATACCGGGAAGGAGCTGGTTGCCTGCAATCTTTCAAATCTTTACGACAAGCAAGGTGATAATTGGCGCGAGCCGGTCAATGCGCCTAACGGCCTTTTCACTTTATTAACTGTTGAGGGTAAAGAAATCGGACTGCTGCAGAAGATACCGGCAGAGCATGTACAAATGCTTGATATAAGGGAAGGGGCTCATAGAAGACATACGGTGTGGGATACGGAATATGGTGAGGTGAATATTAAGGTAGAGCGGTTTGTCAGCCTTTCCAATGTTCATTTGATGTGCCTTAAGTATACTGTATATGTGGAAAAAAGTTGCCAGATGGTAATTAAGACGGGTATAGACGGTGCTGTATGGGATATTAATGGTCCTCATTTGGAGGATTATGTTTTAGAAGAAACAGAGGGTATTCTGAGAGCTTTCGCCAGAACCCAGGAATTAAAGGTACCTGTGGCAGTGGCGGAAATCTGCGAAAAGAGCTTTGAAGCAGAGGAAGCTATTGAAAAAGACGGAAAGAGCATTTTCCATATTATAAAAATCAATGCAGAGCCTGAAGTAGAATATACAATTTATAAATATATTTCAGTTTATACTGGAAATGATGGAGCTTTCAATATTCCGGAAGCCTGCGCCGCTGCGGCTTTAAAGGCTGCTGCAGCAGGTTATCACAAGCTTTATGATGACCATATGAATAGCTGGAAGGCCAGATGGGAAGCGGCCGATGTAATAATCGAGGGGGATGAGGATGATCAATTAGCCCTTCGGTACAGCATTTACCAGCTTCAGATTATAGCTCCCGTGCATTCACAGGGACAATCAATACCGGCCAGGGGGCTTTCCGGACAAACCTATAAAGGAGCAATATTCTGGGATACTGAGATGTTCATGCTTCCCTTCTTTCTTCATACAGCCCCTGAGGTAGCGGGAAGCTTGATAAATTATCGGATAAAAACTCTGGATGGAGCTAGGAAAAAAGCAGCCTATTATGGCTTCAGAGGAGCCTTTTATGCCTGGGAAAGCCAGGAAAAGGGGGAAGATGCCTGCAGCGATTTTAATGTAACTGATGTTTTCACCGGACGCCCTGTCAGAACTTATTTCAAGGATAAGCAAATTCACATCAGTGCTGCTGTAGCCTATGCAATATGGGAGGTCTATAAATTTACCGGAGATATAAGCATACTTATAAATGGCGGCGCTGAAGCAATTCTTGAATGCGCAAGGTTCTTTTACTCATATGCTTATTACAAAGAGGATAAAGACAGATATGAAATTCTGGATGTCATCGGCCCGGATGAGTATCATGAGAGAGTGAACAACAACGCATACACCAATAAAATGATTTATCATACACTGGATATTGCATTGCAGATTCTGGAATTAATGAAAAATGAATATCTAAAGGAGTATGAGGAGCTTGTTTCAAAGCTTGACTATAGTAAGGAAATTGCAAACATTGTTAAGTTCAAAAAAAAGCTATACGTAGTGGAGCCTGATGAAAAAACACTTATAATAGAACAGTTTGACGGATATAACAGGCTGGAGGATTGTTCCTTGGCTGAAGTCAGAAGTAGAATTCTTGATCCTAAGGAATATTGGGGCGGAGGACATGGAGTTGCAGCTAACACTAAGATTATTAAACAGGCAGATGCAGTGCTGATGCTTTATCTGTTCGGAAATGAGTATTCCCACGAGGTTCTGAGGGCTAACTGGACCTGCTATGAACCGCGGACGGAGCATGGTTCCAGTCTAAGCCCTTGTATATATGCACTTCTTTCCTGCGAAATAGGAAATGCAGAGTGGGCATATCCGTTTTTTGTTAAGAGTGCAAATGTTGATTTGACAGGAGAATCCAAGCAGTTTGCCGGTTCGGTATATATAGGGGGAACACATCCTGCAGCCGCTGGGGGAGCTTGGATGACAGCAGTTCTAGGCTTTGGGGGACTAAAGGTTCATAACGGCAGAATCACTGTCAGCCCGAAGCTGCCTGAAAAGTGGAGCAGGCTTGCTTTCGGAGTGATTGTAGGAGGAGAAAAGTATTATATAGATATTACCCATGATAATCAACAAATTACGAAATTATAAGACCGGGACACGGGGACATATTAAATGTCCCCGTGTCTGCGAAAGCTAGCTGACAATATTGAAAATCATCCACAGTAAAATATAGCTCATAACATTTGCCATATTAATCAGCATACCTACAAATTGCTTATTATAGTTAAACTTTACCGCAAAGGCCATCATTGTTATCGGGGGAGGCAGGACAAAACAGATCAATATAATTTTCCGTAATACTTCATTAAAAGGCAAGGTAAAGTATAGCAGCAGACTGACAGTTATGCCTATTAAATATCTGGCTCCCAGAACCTTGAATATATTAACCCAATGTCTACTTTCTATCCTGAAACTCAGAAATATTCCCATGACCAGGAAAGACAAGGGCATGTTCGCTTTTGATACTGTCTGGGCAATATTCATAAGGGGTGCCGGATAATGAAGTCTTGCTATGCTTAAGATTAAAGTGATGCTATAAACATTCAATGGTATTGATCTGGTTAATGGCCTAAAAATACTTTTGAAGTCTAAACTGAAGCTTTCTGAAGAAAAAAAGCTTCCAAGAGAATATGCCATTACAAAAACAGTAAATGAGTTTCCTATGTCAAACATAGCCGTATAGTTTAAGGCTTTACTATCCAATATGGCTTCTACAAAAGGATATGCAAATAAACCTACGCTAAATCCGGGCATCAGCATTGAAAACATGCCCCTGTCGATTCTATTCTGCTTCCTGAAAAAGAAAATTGCAAAAATAGTGATTATAAGGCCGTAAGAAATTGCAAATAACGGCATTAAACCGAGGGACAGGTCAAAGTTTAACGTACTTGTTGAGTTAATAACCATTGCCGGTAATGTTACATTCAATATTATTTTTGTTAAGGCTTCTCCGTCCTTTTCAGTTATTATATTGTATTTTTTAATAATGTAGCCGAGCACGATAATAAGTGTAGACATGATAAACTGACTATTAATATTTCCCATTATAGAATGCTCTCCCTGAATTATAAAAAAATTTACCGCATTTTGCATTGAGTACAATAACACGCAAAATACGGCATATTATATTTTTGTATATAAATCGCACAAAGAAGATTACATGGAATAGCTACGATTTATAACATCAATGAAAACGTTTCGCACTATTGAACTCTTATGTAATGGATTTAGTGCGAAACATATAATTTGTGAATTTGAATGTGATAAATCACTAAAACCATGGAGGAGTATTTGCCCAAATGCATATACACTTTGTATCACCAACATTCTTTTTTGAATGTGGCTCCTCCGAGGAAAAACTAATGCTGTCCCCTTTGTGCAAAAGGTATTGTTTATCTCTGACAGTAACGAGAAGCTCTCCTTCCAAGACCAATCCACACTCATCACCTTTATGGTGATACAAACCTTCTCCGGTTCCGGCACCAGGTTCATATATATTATAAATGAATTCTATAGGGCCGCTCATGTCAGGATTAAGAAGGTAGAAGTTTACTCCTGCTTGTGGAGAAAGCATTTTTCTCTGATGAATATGCACAACAGGTGACTGTCCATTAATCCCATTGGTATTTTGATCCGGGGCATCAACATCAGGACCGGATGAAGGCCCAAAGAGATAACTTAAGGGTGTATCCAGGACATCTCCTATTTTTTTCAGGGTCTCTATGGAAGGGGAAACCAAAGACCTCTCAACCTGACTTATAAAACTGGATGTTAAACCGGTTTTGCAAGCCATGTCTACTATCTTCAATTTCTTTTCTTCTCTTAAAGCTCTTAAACGTTTGCCAAGGGCAATATTCAAACTATTATCAGATTTATCCATATTTATCACCATTACTCCATTAATGTATATTGCTCGTTCATATACTAACTATTTAAGCAGTAATTAATAATTATGTCAATATTAATTGTGTTAGTTAATGTCAATTTGTAGAATATTGCGCACTAACGTGTGCAATATTCTACAGTCGCTAGTCGCTAGACTCTAGTCACTAGATTAGGGCAGGGCTTCGAAGGCTGATCTAAACCTATGCCCAAAAGGAATACCTGAAAATCTAGAGACTAGTGACTCGTGACTAGCGACTAATAACTCTGTCTTATTTAAGAC
>LOES01000106.1 GCA_001515955.1 Clostridia bacterium BRH_c25
GGGTATTCCTTTCAAGCTAAGTAACGGGTAATCGCGTAGCGATTCCGTGTAACAGACCTGTGTGCCTGTTACACGTCCCCATAACTTCGTAGCCTGGCCCTAACTCTCGCATCTCGTATCTCGAATCTCGCATCTGCGCACGCTAGTGCGCATTCTTCTACAAAAAAGCCATGGACAGCAGTCTATGCTATTCACGGCTT
Organism: Clostridia bacterium BRH_c25; assembly: GCA_001515955.1. The sequence goes on from LOES01000106.1 coordinate 201, forward strand.
TTTTTGCTACTCTGATAAATTTATTATAATGTTAACAATGCACTAACCAGCTTTTTCATTTTTCCTATATTGCTCTTTCGCCAATACCCACTGCTCTCTGGTCAGCTTCTCAATTCTGGGGTTTTCTCTTCTTTCCGGGCTTGCGACAGCTTTCCCGAACCAAACTATTGCTTCATTAAACTTTCCAACTCTTCTTGACAGCTCACCCAGCAGATACATCATTGATATCTCATTCAGATTACCTATTGGAAGCTCCTCTTTATCAAAGGCCTCCATATAATTCTGCAGGGCATATTGCAAGAATTTTTCCTCCTGCTTATCCCCGGCGAACCTGTAAAGCCACGCAAGCTTGAGACACAATCCGGCCAGTACACTGGCCTTTGCGTTCCTAAGCTCTGCAGTATGAATCGCTAATTTACATGCGGCTATCGCATCATTCAAGCTCCTTTCGGTACAGAAGCTTCTGCCTACTGTTCTTCCGGAAAAGGCCTTCTTAAGCAGATCGACCTCTTTTTCGTCAATCTCTCCAAAAGAATTCTCAGTGGCTGAGTAAGCACAAAAAGGACATACAAATATCTCATAATACAGGGGGTTCAAATCCTCATAGTGGGTACAGAAATCCTCATCCTTCGTTTTAACTTTGCAGGAATTAACCTTGGCTTTCATGGAAGAAAACTGCTTGCCGCATATAGGACAAGTAACCTTCTTGGAATAAAGCGAATCGTTCATCTTATTGTCTCCAGTCAGAAATTATTAAAATATTACATATATAATATGATATATTTAATCAGCTGGTAAATCAAATACAATTTCACTGATTAATCCAAAAATACTAAATAAATTTACATTTACTGCGGTATTTCCAAAGAATTTTCAGCCTCACCCGCTGGCGGATCTACCTTCATTGTACCCACCCTCTTTACTCCGTTTGTAACCCTGTAAACACTGAGGGGAAGCTCCTCCACCGATACCTCCTTGCCATTCTCCAGCACTACTCTGTGGCTCTTTACAACATATCCTGTATATGCCTTCTTTTCCTCTACCTCTGTGCCTACCGGCAAAGTGGGATCCTCAATTATCTTTATCTGGGGTTCTGTCTTTTTTATAACCTCAGTCTTTATGTTTACTGTTCTGCCGGGATTATCATTTCGTCCGTATATACTGAATTTAACCCAGCTTCCTTTAACCTCTCCGTATATATATATGGGGTACTGTGTTGTATTCTGGAATTTTAAGTCTATATAGCCTTCTGATATAGTAGCATCTCTTCCCATAGGTATATAGCTCGAGGGAAGAGAATGACTTTTGCGCTCAACTATCTTCATGTTTGAAAGCAATGCCGCATTATACAGGGTGGATGAAACCTGACATACTCCACCGCCAATCCCGGGAACCAACTCATTATTAATAATTACGTTAGCTTCCTTGTAACCATGCTTAGCAAGTCTGGGACCTACAATTCTATCCAGAGAGTATACCTCCCCGGGCTTAATAAGTATGTGCGACGCACTGCTGGATGCAATTTTAATATTATGGGTTCTGTCAACATCTGCAGCATTGAACTTTGTTGAGTATTCTCCAAGATTATCCTTGATGTTCTCCAGGTCAGCCCTTTTTATTTCTGGCTCTAAGACATCGACAGCCAATTCCACATCCTCTGTGGCAGTTTTCTCAAGCTGTATTTTGACAAGGTCGTAGGATTTGTCAACATCCAGCTTCCTGCCCTCAGCTTCATCAGTAATAACAAAGACCTTATCCTTTAATAATATTGTTGCTTCCTTTGGTTCCTGTCCTATTTCCTTCGAAATATCCCCAAGCTTGCTGCTTATGTATTGTGCATCATAGGAGTAATTTAGCTTTATATCTTTTCTTTCAAGCTGTGTTGATATCACATCTGTCAATCTCTTGAAGAAGCTGCCTTTATGCCCGATATCATAAGCCTTGGTCAAAGCATCTGTATACTCGTACTGAAACTTCACATCCCTATAGCTTAGTCTCCACGTTTTTTCTCTAACCTTAAGGGCAATAGCAGAATCATCAATTGCCGGCTCCAGTTTTATTTTCAGCATGCTTTCAGCCTGAGAATAAGTAAGACCACCAACATTGATTCCATTAATTGTTATGTTTGAATGAATTTTATCCCCGCTCACCATTGCAATACTCAGGGCTATGGCTGCAATCAATAATACAATAATTATTCCGATGCCTATCTTCATACTCTTGCTCATACACAACCTCCCACACTATACATTAGAAAAATAGTTGCGCTTTTCGAGTTACCAGCTTCAAACCTCGAATCCCGAACCTTATTTATCCCGCCCATTGCCAATAGTAAGCACTTGTACAACAGGTTTAATATATTATATACATTTCCCCTGTTCTTTAATTCCACCGGACAAAAAATTATAAAAGTTATTTTTCATCCCAATGCAACTCTATTTTGTCTCCATCATTTATGACGTCGGTAAAATTTGCTTTGTTCCCGTTTAACAGCATGGCAATTGCTCCCTTCACATTTCTGATATCAATATCAATGTTGTTGAATACATCCACAAATAAGCACTGGGATTTGTTTGTCTGAAGCACTGCAGGTTTTCCGTTCAAAGTTACATTTACGAAGTTGGCTGCTGCAGCAACCTCCGACAGACTATCAGCTGCTTTTTTTTCCAATATCTCATAGGTGATATAGTCGCCATTATGGATAATATCATCCAGTTCTGCTTTTTTGCCGTTTATATACATTTCTGTATCAAAATAACTCAAATCCAGATATTCTAAAAGCTCAAGAACTTTTTCCAGACTCTTGATGCTTACATCATCTCCATCCTTTATAGGAGCTTCCCTATTGCTTTCAGAACCGTTTATCACTATTACAGGCTTGATAATCAATGGATTTTCATTCAGATAGATAGTCTTTTCAGCATATTCTCCCAGGAAATCTCTCACATATACCTCTGCAGGCTTACCCTCTGCAGCCGGTTCAACAATTATATTGTCTCCGTTTGCAATAGCCTTATCGAGCCCGGCTATGCGGTCATTAAGGTATATGACTGCCGGTTCTCCCGATTCTCCTCTTACTGTTTCCTTTTTTCCATTAAGCTTGAAGCTGACTGCGCTTCCTCTCCTGCCTATAAGGTTCCGGGGGTTATAGCCTACAAATATGAGGCTGTCTGCTATAGTAAGGGTCTTTGAATTAAACAGCTTTACACTTACCCCATTGACCATCACATGAAGGAAGTCCTTCTGCCTGTTCAAATATGCCGTTACCGCAATTCCTATAGGTGTTATGAATTCCGGGCCGGAAAGCTTTCTGCTCTTTATCTCCACATCCTTGATGATGTCAGTGCTTCTTACGCCTACTCTTTCTGCAGGTATTTGAAGGAACTCGGCAACATAAAGAGAAAGCTTGGGTATCTGGCTTCCGCCCCCTACTAGGAATACCGCGCTGGGTGCCTTACCGTTGTATTCAATGATTTTATCACTGATCTCCTTAGCCAGAGTCCTGATAGCCGAATCAATTTCCTTGATAATCTCTGCTGAACTTTTCTCAAAGGTAATGCCCATTATATCCTTGTATTTGACCGTTTCTTTATTATTAAGACATATTTTAACTCTTTCCGCCTGATCAAAATCAAGCAGCAGGACCTCTGCAATCTTTTCAGTAATCTCGTCTCCAGCTATGGAAGCCATTGCAAAAGCAAATACTGTACCGTCCTTTGTCAGTGCAATGTCTGACGTACCTGCACCAATATCTACAAGTGCAAGATTCAGAAGCCTCAGGCTGCTGTAAATTGATACGTTCATAGCTGCTATAGGCTCCAGGGTAAGACTTGAAACCTCCAGCCCTGCTCTTGCAACCACTGCATACAGGCTTTCTACAACTACCCTCGGAAGGAAGGTAGCCAGCACTTCCACTCCTGCCCGCTTAGCTTTGTGGCCGGAAAGATTGCCTATGACACTCCCGTTAAGGAACTGGTTCACCACAGCATATCCTACACAGAAGTATGACTGGTCATCCTCATTGTTCAGTTCTTCTATTTCCTTCTGGGCCTGCTGGATAGCTTCAATTTCAAGACTGCTGACAAGCTCACTGTCAACCTCCGAAGAAGGGTCGGTATCCCGTTCGGCAAAAACCTTGCAGGTCTTTAGTGTTCTTCCTGCTGCTGCAATGGATACCCGCTTAAGCTTCAAGCCTGTTCTTTTTTCAAGCCTTTCCCTGACCTTGTCCACAGCTTTTGCAACAAGCTCAATATCATGGACCTGTCCGTCATACATAGCTCTTTCCTTGTGCTCTTCCACTTCAAAAGCCTGAATTTTGAACTTCTGCCCGTCATGATAACCTACTATTCCAACTACTGTTCTTGTGCCGATATCCAAAGAGAATAACAAATCCTGTTCAGTCATATAATTCACCCTTGCATCCTTGATTTTGTTCAATCTACAATTTTCACGCTTTTTTTCAACCTTCTAATTATTCTATAAAAGTACAAATAAATCCTTCAAAATTGTTTCTCAATATGATTTAATATTTCTATATAAATCGCACAAAGAAGATTACATAGAATAGCCGCGATTTATAACATCAATGAAAACGTTTCGCACTATTGAACTATTATGTAAAGGATTTAGTGCGAAACATATAGTGCAATCCTCTACAACAGAAAGGAAACCACTGTGAATACTATTTTAAAGAATTGTAAAATCTGTCCGATACAGTGCGGCTCCAACAGATATGTAGCCAAAGGAGTCTGTGGTGCAGGTGCTGAGGTACTGGCAGCAAGGGCATTCCTCCATCAATGGGAGGAACCCTGCATTTCAGGCAAAATGGGTTCCGGTACGATTTTTTTCAGCAGCTGTAATATGAAATGTATTTTTTGCCAGAACCATGTAATCAGTCAGGAGAATTTTGGAAAAGAAATTACTGTCGAAGGGTTAACTGAGATAATGCTTGAATTGCAGGAGCAGGGAGCAGTAAATATAAACCTTGTGTCCCCCACACCCTATGCACTGCATATTGTTGAAGCTGCTGCCTCTGCGAAACGGAAAGGCTTGTCCGTTCCCATCATATACAATACAAATGGATACGAAACTATTGAGACTATTGAAATGTTAAAAGGCACTATCGATATTTATCTGCCTGACATTAAATACTATTCTGATACTTACGCAGTGAAGTATTCAGAGTCCAAGAACTATTTCGGATACGCATCCAAAGCTGTTTTGGCGATGTATGAGCAAGTTGGCCATCCGGTATTTGACGATGGCGGCATTATGCAAAAAGGAGTATTGATAAGGCACTTGATATTACCTGAACTCTTAAATGATTCCAAAATAATCCTGAGATGGATTAAAGATACTTTAGGCGAGCAAGCCTATGTAAGCCTCATGTGTCAATACACTCCCATGTTCAATGCCGGCAAACACGAGGAAATCAACCGCAAGCTTGAGGGCTGGGAATATGATTTGATAATCGATTATTTTTTTAAGCTAGGGCTTGAAAATGGCTTTGTGCAAGAACATAGCTCAGCTACCGGCGATTATGTTCCTGATTTTGATCTTAGTGGAATATAATTGAACAAAATTCTATAATTTTCATGGTTTAATAAATATAAAAAAAAGCAACCTATTAATACAACACAATCAATGAAACATTTCGCGAAATGTTTCACTCTTACATTAAAACCTGAAAGGAAGTGCCATCGTTATGCGTAGAGCCTCCAGAAGCATGATGACTTGGGGAGCATTAGGTGCAATGGCAGGAATGGCTTTAATCCCTGCTTTTAGTTCAAAAACAAGAAAGAAGGTTTCACGTTCAGCAAGAAATGCATATTTTAGAGTATCAGACATGATGCAGGATATGAAAGGTATGGGTCATAAATAATAGACTTGTCAATGACAAGTCTATTTTTATTTGCCGCTTTCCATCAGTTCTATATATTCGCTTTTCAAAGCTCCCATTATTATCTCGTCATAGAATTTTCCGTCAATATAAGCCGATTGCCTTGTTCTTCCCTCATTCCGGAAACCACACTTGAGATAGCACTTGACCGCCCTCTCATTATATTCATATACCTTCAGGGTCACCCTGTATATATCAATTTTCATAAAAGCATATTCCAGAATTGTTTTAACTGCATCCTCGCCATAGCCTTTGCCCCAATAGTCCCTGTCTCCAATCCTTATACCCAGCTTGCAGCTTTTATCCTGCTCATTAAAATCATAAAGCTGTATTGTCCCTATCGGCGTTCCTTCTTTATTGTCTATCATAAGGTTCATTGGGTCATATCCAAAGCTTCTGGACATATTGTACCTCAGTTTGTCTGAGGTTACTCTTGAATTGTTCCAGCCTGCAAGCTTGTTTAATTCAGTATCGTTGTACCACTTGTACAGAATATGGAAGTCACTTTCAACTCCCGGTCTCAAAGTCACTTTACTGCCTGACAGCGAAGTGACCTTAATGATTCTATTGTCTATAGACACAGATTTTAAAAAAGCAGGAAAAAATTTAAGCAGCTTATATGGCTTCTCCATATATTTCTTCCTGTTTTGCATCATATCGTCGTAATGCTTCCTGTTAAGCGTAATCTTTACAGTAATCTCATCTTCTATTCCTTCCTTGACTATATTCCCATCGGTGCTGCGGAATACAGAAAACCGTCCGGAAACTATGCCCTCTTCCTTGATGATTATGCCAAAATTGCCCGAGCTGAACAGGAAGATATTCATGAGAAAGGGCTTCATAAAAGGATATCTTCTAAAAAAAAGAGTATACATGTCCGATACAGTATCGGAGAAGCTTTTCATATTTTCTGCTGAAATAGTACCCATATATAATAACTCCTGTATATATACTATGACTTATAGATAAGAACATTATAGCATAAAAATATAATAATGCGAAGAGACGGGTAACACGGAACACACGGAAATTGCACGGAATCCCTACGGGATTACACGGTAACTTTTTATATACGTTATAGGTACATTAGTGAATTTCGCTATTTACTGCATTATCGAGTATTACTTATGTTTTATAATATTTTCCCTTCCGTGTATTCCGTGGATTCCCGTGTTTTTCCGCAGGAAATCCGTGTTACCCGTTCCCGTTTCTTCGTCGCATTATTATACTTATCTGTTCCAAAATTCTTCCAGTATCCAGCCAAGCTCTTCAGGACTTTTCACCCTATTATTATACAGCCATTCCTTGGGAAACATGCTGGTATAGCGGCCGCTGCCAAATCTTCCATCTATGAGCAGCACCACTCCGCGGTCAGATTCCGATCTTATGACCCTTCCTGCTGCTTGCATCACCTTGTTCATCCCGGGATACATGTAAGCATATTCAAAGCCCATGCTGTTTTTTTTCATGAAGAAATCCATTATTATATCCCTTTCAAAGCAAACCTGGGGAAGTCCTACACCTACAACAACAGCCCCTATAAGTCTGTCTCCCACAAGGTCGATTCCCTCAGAGAATATACCTCCCATAACAACGAAGCCCACAAGGCCTTTTTTAGAATGCTGCTGAAAGTTTTGAAGAAAGCTCTCCCTTTCCTCCTCCTGCATGGCAGGCTGCTGCAGAATTGCTTCAACCCCGGGATATTTTGCCGTAAAATTAGCATACACCTCATTCATATACTTATATGACGGGAAGAACACAAGATAGTTCCCCTTCCTGATCTCTACAGCCTTCTTGATATAGTCTGCTATCTCCGAAAGGCTGTTCTCCCTATCCATGTACCTGGTAGACACATTATGGGCAATAGTCAAGCTCAGGTTGGAATTCTCGAAGGGTGAAGCCAGCTTCATGTTATAGTCCTGCTCACTGCCTCCTAGTATATCCTTGAAATAATGAAGCGGTGTGAGAGTAGCAGAGTAAAATATCGAAGCCTTCACTTTTCCTGTAATCTCCCCCAGAAGCTTTGAGGGGTCGAGACAGAAAAGCTTGAGCTTCACATCGCTCCCCGATAGCTCAACATATGTTATATACCTTTCATCGAATATTTCATATATCCTTAAGAATGCTGTTGCTTCAAAATAAAGCTCCAGTATATCCCGGTGCCCTTCCGAGCCATGGTTCGAAGCCAGCCATTCATCTCCCTGGCTGATAAAATCCTTAAGTGCCGGATACAACTCCTTAAGCTCCTCTTTTGCTATGCAGCAGCTTTTGCCTTCACTTTTCTTTTTTATAGCCAGCATTACCGAATTGATTCTGCCTGCAGCCTTTGATATAAAAGGTGCGATCCCTTTCATCAACCGCTTTGCTTCAAGGAAGGGCTTCTTGTGGAGCTCTGCAGAAAACATTTCCCGGGCGCGATCCACAAGATTATGGGCTTCATCTATAAGGAGCACATAATTACTTTCCTTCTCTGCAAAAAATCTTTTAAGGCTTGCCCTGGGGTCAAAAACATAATTATAGTCGCATATAATGCAATCCATCCAATTGGATAAGTCCAATGAAAGCTCAAAAGGACACACCTCATGCTTTCTTGCATACGCTTCCACAGTTTCTCTTGTTATTATTCCCTCCTGTGTGAACACTTCTTTCAGCACAGCATTTACCTTATCGAAATAACCCTTTGCATATTCGCAGTATTCAGGATTGCAGTTTGATTCCTCCTTGAAGCATATTTTATCCTTGGCCGTAAGCACAATGGTTTTGAGGCGCAGCCCTTTCTCCCACATCCTGTAAACAGCATCCAAAGCAACCTGTCTTGTTATGGTTTTTGCAGTCAGATAGAATATTCTTTCTGTATTCCCTTCTCCCAGTGCCTTAATGGCAGGAAAAAGTGCGGAAATTGTCTTTCCTGTTCCTGTTGGAGCCTGTATGAAAATCCTCTTTGAGGCGGCTATTGTCTTATATACTGCTACTGCGAGCTTTCTTTGATTCTTACGGTATTCGTTGTATGGAAAGTCCAGCTTTTTGATAGTGCCGTCCCTCAGTTCGCTCCATTCATGCATTTCATAAGCCCAACTGCAATACTTATCCAGTATCCCCATAAAGTGCTCCTCAAGCTCTTCAATTACCGCGGGCTTAACAAACACCTTCTGTTCTCCGCTGTCTGTATTGTAGTAAGTCAGCTGAATGCCGGCCACCTTTGCTTCATGTTCACATGCGTACATATAGGCATAGCATTTTACCTGAGCCCAATGCACAGGATAAGTATCCTCAGTTATGTGCTCCAAGGGGCTCAGGGTGGTCTTTATTTCCTCCAGTATAATGTCCTGGCTTCTTTCGATAAGTCCGTCTATTCTTCCGGATATTATAAAGGCAAGGTCATTGCAGCTTACTGTCCTGGATATGCTTACTTCCTTATGATAGCTTTCTCCGCCATCTGCTGCCTTATCCTTTCTCAAGCCTTGGATTTTTTGATGCAGCCTGGCTCCTTCAAGGGCTCTGCTCATTCCGAAAAATCTCGAATCCAGGTCCCCTGAGCGGTAAGCGTACTCCACCAGATCCCTTACCGATATTCTTATTTCCTTTTTTTCAGTCATACAACATCAGCCTTTACAATTAATAATATACCCTAATGATACCAAAACCTGCCTGTATTTACTACAGATAATAAAGGAGCAGAATCTATTGAGCAACCATGTCATAGCCACATATGGGTATACAGAAATTGATGGCACTAGTTCATTTCGCCTAAGAAAATCCTAACGCCTTAAAATGGTCATCCTTGACCTTTAAGGCTTGCTCGGCGTCCTGCCTCGCATACGGATGTTTCTAAGGCTCCATTCACAAGAGCCATTAACAATTTCTGTATAAGCATACTTTGGCTATTGACATGGTTGCTCAGCAGTTTGTCTTCAGAGTATACTACTATATTACCTATAGCAAAGTTCTTTACTAATCAGCTGCCACACTATTTGCATTAGCCCATTGAGTATAATTCTGCTTCACCTTCAAGCTGTCCTGGAGCACGACCCAGATATCCTCTGATTCAAAGCCTTTTCTCCAGGAGGCGGCTCCTGCCAGGTCATATTTGTGAACCAGAGAGGTTTTCAGGTTTATGGACTTCTCATCCTCTATCCATATTTTATGTGTGACCTTGCCCACCTTATACTCGACATAGTGCTGGCCGCTTTCTTCATCCCATACGACTTCAGGCTTCCTTTCCGACAGTATCTTTTCCACCGAACCCATGGATACAGCCGAAGAAGACACCTTCACCTTACCGTTGACTGTTTCTTCCTTCCATACCCTTGTGTAGAAAGGAAGCCCCAGAAGAACCTTTTCATTAGGCACCTGCTCAAGTATCCTTTTGAGATTGCTTTCAACCCATCCAAACTCTGCTACCGACCCTGCCACAGGACTTGCTGCCCAATGCTGGTCATAAGCCATTACAGCAATATAATCCACTATTCCGGCCAAAGCCTCCCGGTCATAGCACATGGACCAGTTCTCGCTTGCAGATCTGAAGGTTACATCTATGGAGACCACAAGTCCCTGTTCTTTTAATAGAGGCGTAAGCTCTCTCATGAATTGGGTAAGCATGTCTTTGTCCTTCAAGTATATATTTTCAAAATCTATATTGATTCCGTCAAGTCCATAAAGCTCCGCATATATCAGCAGCTGCTGATATATCTTCTCTCTTGTATCTGTATTATTGAGAAATCCATGAGTGACCTCCGGGTCAGACCCGTTTCCTACAAGTGCCCACACTTTATAACCGTTATTGTGAGCCCATTTCACATAACCATTATCAGCCTTGTTGACTACGGTTCCCTGCTTGTCCACTATATTGAACCAGGTAGGAGATACCACATCAAGACCATTAATGCTTTTCAGTCCCGAAATATCAGGATTCTTACTTCCTACATATTCCCACGTCATATTT
>LOES01000107.1 GCA_001515955.1 Clostridia bacterium BRH_c25
AGAGAATAGCCGGCAGCATGGCAAAGGTAAGAGGGCTTATGCCCGGGGAACAGCTTGTGGTTGAAGGTATGAAAAGACTCAAGGCCGGAGACGGCATATCAGTATTAAAGTGATTTGGGGTGCAGGGATGGAAAAAGGAATAATATATGCGGCGGTAAAGCATAAGAAAATCACATTATTCATAGTGGCCTTTTTCATGGTTTTGGGAATATACAGCTACTATCTGCTTCCAAGGCAGGAATATCCGGATATAACCCCTCCTGTAGCACTTATAACCACTTCATATCCGGGAGCATCCCCTATGGATGTGGAAAGGCTGGTAACAAGCAAAATTGAGGAGGAAATCAAAGAGCTTAAAGGTTATGACTATTCCGATTCAACCTCAAGGAACAGCTTTTCTGTAGTGGTGCTGAGGCTGGAGAAAAGCGCTGATATTGACAGGTCATGGACTGAGCTTAGGCGAAAGATGGAGGATATTCAGGATGAATTGCCTCAAGGCTGTGGGAAGATAGATATAAATACAGACTTGGTTGATACGGCAGGAATGATAATAAGTATGTCAGGAGACAGCTACAGCTATGAGGAGCTGGCCTCCTATGCTGAAGAGCTGAAGGATGAGCTGAGCTCGGTTTCCGGGGTATCAAGATTTGATATTGTAGGAAAGCAGGAAAAGGAAGTAAAAATTGATGTTGATTCATATAAGCTCAACTATATGGGCCTTTCCATGGAAGACCTGGGGAACATAATTGCCGCCCAGAATATAAAGATACCGCCGGGACAGGTTAACGACGGGACTACAAAGATAGATGTAAGCATACCTCCAGTATATTCAACCCTTTCAGATATTGAGAATACGATTATCGGGGTGTCTGAAGAGAACGGTTCCGCAGCAAGGCTGAAGGATATTGCCGCGGTATCAATGGGTTTGGAGGAATCCAACTATAAAATCAAGCATAATGGCAGAAATTCAGTGCTTCTGACCGGATTCTTCAAGGAAAACATGAATGTCGTGCTTGTAGGGGAGGATGTGGATAAGATCATAAGCAGCTTCAAGAGCAGGCTGCCCGTGGGAATAATATTTGATAAGGTTCTATTCCAGCCGGAGGACATAGGCAAGTCAATAAATGACTTCATACTTAACCTGATTGAGGGAGTACTGTTTGTAGTTATTGTGGTATTCATAAGCATGGGCTTGAGGAATGCGCTTATTGTTTCAACAGCGATACCTGCTTCAATAATAAGCACATTTATTGTCATGGGCTTTGCAGGTATTAAGCTGCATCAGATATCGGTAGCTGCACTTATAATATCCCTGGGGATGCTGGTGGATAATGCAATTGTTGTAAGTGATGCAATTCAGGTGAGGATGGACAGTGGGGAGGAGAAGATGAAGGCATGCGTTGAGGGTGTAAAGGCGGTTGCGACCCCGGTTTTTACATCTACTCTGACAACTGTAGGGGCCTTTATACCTCTTCTGATGCTGCCTTCGGTATCCGGCGAATATATAAAAAGTGTGCCTCAGATTGTAATAATTTCCTTGGCTCTGTCCTATCTTGTTGCGTTGTTTGTTACCCCGACAATGGCCTATTTATTTTTCAAACCGGGAAATGACAAGGAAAAAGTCTTTAGGATAAAAGGGTTATTCGACAGGCTGCTTCAATTGGGTCTGAAGAAAAAGAAGAGCACTATAGCTTTATCACTTATGGCCTTTGTATTGACAATTGTCATGGCTCTGAACCTGGGACTCCAGTTTTTTCCGAAGGCAGACAAGAACATGATGTATATAGATGTAAGGACTGAGCAGAATTCTGATATAGGAAAGACAGAACAGCTTATGGACGAGGTCGGCATATTGCTCAGGGAGCAAAAGGAGGTAATAAGCCTCACTGCTGCTATTGGTGACGGACTTCCTAAATTCTATAATGCAATGCCTACTTATACCAAGTCCCAGGATTTTGGGCAGTACATGATTAGAATAGACCTGAAAAAGGGAGGCCGCTTCAGAAATAATACACAATTCGCAAACTACATGCAGCATCAACTGGACGGAAATATATCAGGAGGAGTGATAACTGTAAAGGAACTGGAGCAAGGGGACCCGGTAGGTTCTCCGGTAACTGTCAGAATAACAGGCAGAGATATTGAAAGACTTGGAGAGGCTGCTGAACAAATTAGGAAAATGCTGTCCAACATTGATGGGACAATGAATACAGATGATGATTTTTCAGACAGAGTATACAAGTTCAATATAGGCATAAGCAGTGACAAAGCGGGTATTTATGGAGTATCGAATTATGAGCTGCAAAATGAGGTGAATATGCTGCTCCAGGGCAGGACAGTATCAGTGTTCAGGAAGGATGGCAATGAATACAATATAGTGCTGAAAGGAAATATAAAGAGCAAGGAAGATCTGGAAAATTTCAGGCTGAAATCAGCAGCAGCCGGCAGCAAGGTGGTGCTGAAGGAACTGGCTGATATTGGCCTGACCAGTGAGCTTCCGGCTATAAGGAAGCATGACGGGGAGTTGTGTGTTACGGTGTACAGCGATGTGCAGTCAGGCTTCAGTGCGGTTAATATTGAAGAAATACTGAAAAAGGATATAAGGGCTTTGGAGCTGGAGGATGTCGAAATAGTATACAGTGGCGAAAAGAGCAAGATTAATCAGTATTTTGGTGAGCTTGGAAACTCCTCGATTTTCGCTGTGCTTGTAATCTTTGCCATTCTGATGTTTCAGTTTGACTCTTTTCTGCAGCCTCTGATCATAATGCTGACCATACCTCTTTCGGTAATAGGCTCGGTGCTTGGCTTGTTCATGTTCAGGCAAACCTTGTCCTTTACGGCTTTGCTCGGGATGGTCAGCCTGCTGGGTGTGGTCGTGAATAATGCGATAATACTGGTGGATTACATCAATAATGAAAGAAGGCATGGAAAATCTATTGATACAGCGTGCAAGGATGCTGTAAACATGCGGTTCAGACCCATTATGTTGACGACTACTACAACTGTTATTGGTCTTGTACCCCTTGTTATGTCAGGCAGTCAGCTTTTTGCGCCCATGTCAATATCACTAATGTTCGGATTGATGTTGTCTACATTGTTAACTTTGGTTATTATACCTGTTGTATACAGTACGGTTCATCGCCCCTGATGATAAAAAATCAGGGGTTTTGTCATTTTTTTAGCCATTTTGTAATGACTGGAAAGCTTTTTAATACTATAATTAATATAGGTCTAATATTGAACGCACGAGTGCGAATTCAATAACAACCAAGGAAAGCATTTTGCTAAATATGAATTATTGTAAATATGTAATTTGCATAATGCTTAAGGGGTGAGGCAGATAATGAGGCAGGTAGTCGGCAATCTCAGAAGGCAGGAATATGTCAATGCGAGCAATGTCGAAGCTTTAAGGAAATATATAAGAGTCAGGAACCCCAATATTTCCAAAGAGGAGTTTTCTGCCGTATTTGCTGATGCCCTGCATAAGATCATTGATACAAGGATATCTCAGTTTGAAGAAAAGCATAGGAAAAAGATAAAAGACGATGTATTGAGAAAAGCTGTTAAGAAAAAGGATTTTTCTATAAATGCAGCAGAGGTATTCACCTCCTGTCTATCCATGAAGCTGCGCGAGGACAGCTATATAAACAACTTTACCCAATGGATAAATCAGAATCAGCCTGTCACGGTTTCCGCCGGGAACGTGGACAAGCTTGTTTCAAGGGTAGAACAGCTTGAAGAGGAATACATAGAAAACAATCTGGAGGAGATATTCAATGAATTTGAAGCCGGCGGGACAGAAGATGAAGTATTGGTTGCATTGGAATCCAGATTGATTAAAAAGGTTAAGGAGTTCTGCTTTAAATATGTGAAGCCTTCCATGAAGCTGGTACTGCCTGCAGCATTACCCCTGGTAATTATTACTGCCTTTGTATTTGCAGACCAGCTCGGCGATAACAGGATACATGCACTGCAGCATCAGGATCAGGGCAAATATGCAAATATAGCAGAGGAACAGGTGGACCGGTATCTGACGTTGGAATCCAGGGTATTGAAGAAGCTGGGCAGTTCCGGAGGGGAAAAGGGTCTGGTATTGCTGGACGGCCTCCACGATGAGCTTAGGTATGAAGAGGTGGACAGGAAGGAGCTTAAGAAGTGGCTTGACAAGAAAAATTCCATGCTCTCAGAGGAGCCGTATTTCACAGCAATAATTGCAACATCAGAAAAATATGACATACATCCGCTGCTCATGTTTGCTATTGTAGGGCAAGAGCAAGCCTTTGTACCCAAAAGCGGAGCAGCTGCAAAAAAAATAGCAAACAATCCTTTCAATGTATACGGCAGTTGGGAGAAATACAATACGGATATTTACGATTCCTCACGGCTTGCAGCTGACACAATAATAAAATCCAGCCGTAACAGGCCGGCGTATATGAACACTATCAAATGGATCAATAGAAGATATGCAGAGGACCCCAATTGGTGGAACGGGGTATCCATGCTTTTCACCCAGATGGAAAAAGAGATTGCCAACTAAAAAAAACTGGCATTTTAAAAGGGTTTTTGGTTGTTTTTGTAGAAGTATATTTTAAATTGAAATTATATGGAAATGTTATCCGAAATCCCAATGGGAGGATGAGATGGTTCCATAAAAGTGGATTATGGCCGAATAGATTAGGGGTGTGATGGATTGATACAATTAAAGAGCGTATGCAAGGAATTTGCAGATGGGCATAAGGTGTTGAACAATATCAACTTAACTATAAACAATGGAGAATTCGTTTTTCTTGTAGGCTCCAGCGGAGCAGGCAAGTCAACTATTATAAAGCTGTTGCTCAAGGAAATTGAGCCTACATCGGGAAACATCATCGTAGATGACAGGGACATAACAAAATATAAAAGAAGGGAAATCCCTTTTCACAGAAGGAACATCGGAGTGGTCTTCCAGGATTTCAGACTATTGCTGGAAAAGACTGTATATGAGAATGTTGCTTTTGCAATGGAGGTCATAGAGGCTCCGCCAAAGGAGATAAGGCGTCAGGTTCCCATTGTGCTGAGCATGGTCGGCTTGAGCAGGAAAGCAGGCCTTTATCCTAACCAGCTTTCAGGAGGAGAGCAGCAGAGAGTATCTCTGGCAAGAGCAATGGTCAACAGTCCCTCTATTCTGATTGCGGATGAGCCCACAGGTAATCTGGATCCTGATATGTCCTGGGATATAATGAAGACGTTGACCGAGATAAATCAAAGGGGAACTACCATATTAATGGCTACCCACGCCAGGGAAATAGTAGATAGAATGAAGAAGCGGGTAATTGCAGTAGAGAATGGTGTAATTTCCAGGGATGAAAAGCGAGGTGGGTACGGCAGTGAAGCTTAGAACAGGTAAGTTTTTTATCAGAGAAGGCTTCGGAAGCCTTAAAAGAAACAGGACAATGAGTGCTGCGGCAATAACATCGGTAATAGCTTCGCTTTTGGTAATAGGAATATTCTTTATCATTGTGCTTAATATTGATTATGCTGCAACCAAGCTGGAATCACAGATTGAGATGATGGTATACCTGAATGACGGATTAAGTGAAAACATTGTCAGCACCATGGGTACCGAGATAAGATCAATAAATGGAGTACAATCTGTAGAGTTTATATCCAAGACTGTTGCCCTCAAGAATCTGGAGAAGAATTGGGGCGAAAACTCTTATTTACTGGAGGGTCTTGATGGAGATAACCCTCTTCCGGATGCTTTCCTTATTACTCTTTCAGATCCTACCCTGGCATCCGGTGTGGCAATGTCGGTATCATCAATATCTAATATAGAGAAAGTAGTATATGGGAAAGAAGAGCTCGCAAAGCTTTTGAGTACAACCTATGTGCTGAGAATGAGCAGTGTTGTGATAATACTCATACTTCTGTTTATTTCTATATTCATAATAGCAAATACCATAAAGCTTACACTTTATGCAAGAAGACGCGAAATCGGAATAATGAAATTCGTAGGAGCCACAGACTGGTTTGTGAGAATGCCCTTCATAATTGAAGGGATAATAGTGGGCGTGATTGGAGCTGCAACTGCAAGTGTCATACTGGGATTTGCCTATTATTATTGCTCCGGCCTTGTTAAGAACCAGATGATAGGCTTTATGTCCATATCCCTTATGCCTTTTAATCAGATTATAACAAGCATGGTGATGCTTCTGATCACTGTAGGGATTATAATTGGTGCGGCGGGGAGCTTTGTTTCGGTAAGAAAGTTTATCAGAGTATAGGAGGGGTAAAGTTTGAAGAAAAGAATAGCTGCAGTCTTGCTGGCATTGATACTATCAATACCCTTCGCCAATGTGTATGCGAAGAATCCTGATGAAATTGACAAGCTTCAGCAGGAACAGGACAAGGTGAATCAGCAGATTAAGAAGACACAGCAGATGATGAACCAGGTGAATAGTGAGAGGAAAAGTGTATCAAAGTCAATAGAAGATTTGGATAACAAGCTTAACCAGGCTGAAAACGAGCTTGCACAAGTGGAAAACCTGCTTTCCCAGCTGGAGAACCATATTGCAGTCACCACCAGAGAGCTTGAAAGAGCCTCCAGTGAAGCCAACAATCAAAAGGACCTTCTGAAAAAGAGAGTCAGGGTCATGTATGAGAACGGAAACGTAGGATACATGTCGGTTATATTGAACTCCGCAAGCTTTTCGGATTTCATATCCAGACTCGATTTTCTCAAAAAGATAATTAGCTTTGATATGAATCTGTTGAATAAGATGAAAAGTCACCGTGATTCGGTTGCAGATAAAAGAAACCAACTGGAATCAGAGCTGCAGGAAAAAGAAAGGCTAAAAGCGCAGATGGCTGATAAGAAGGAACAGGTTGAGACAGCAAAGCAGGATAGGGAGAAGACCTTCAAGGATCTCACCAAAGACCTGAAAGAGCTGGAGCGCCAGGAAGACAACCTATTGGCAAAGTCTAAGGAGTTTGAAAAGAAGATAGTCGAATTGCAGTCTAAAGAAAAGTATATAGGTGGAACGATAGGCTGGCCTTCACCAGGTTATTACAAGATAACATCTCCTTATGGCTATAGGAATCACCCTATACTTAAGAAGACGAAGCTGCATACGGGAATAGATATCGCAGTTCCAAGCGGCACTACTATAATTGCGGCAAATTCAGGCACGGTCATATATTCAGGCTATAATGGAGGCTATGGCAATACTGTAATCATAGACCACGGCGGCAAGATATCCACGCTTTATGCCCATAACAGCAAGCTTCTGGTAAAAGTGGGCGATAAGGTTGAAAAGGGCAAGGCAATAACAAAGTCCGGCAGCACCGGCTTGTCAACAGGCCCCCACCTTCACTTCGAGGTAAGGGAAAACGGCCAGCACGTGGACCCAATGAAATATCTGACAGGGAAATAATGCCGCTAAAGCGGCAGATGCGAGATACGAGATTCGAGTTGTAGGGAACGCATTGTATGCGTTCCGCTGTAGGGGCGACCATTGGTCGTCCGCACAGACTTCGAAGCCCGGCCTCAATTCTCGTATCTCGTATCTCGAGTCTCGCATCTAAAAATACACCGACAAGGTGTATTTTTTATTTTTTGTATATTTGACACAAGGTTAGCCAATATTATACAATGTAAATGCAAATTATTTGCAAAAAGGGGAATGGATAATGAAAAAGGTAATTACAGCAATAATTATCTTGCTATTATTTGGCATGGTGCTGCCGGGATGTGCAGAAGCAGGTGAAAAGTCCTCCGGTGAAAGCAGACAGGTTAATGCGGCTAAGGATAGGCTGAAAATATATACCAGCTTCTATCCCATGTATTTTCTTGCAGGCGAAATAGCAGGGGACAAAGCAGAGGTAGTAACCATGGTGCCGGCGGGAGCGGAGCCTCATGACTGGGAGCCTACTCCTAAAATGGTGGTAGAGCTGAATAAAGCAGATATGTTGATATATAATGGAGCGGGAATGGAAGCATGGATAGAAAACATACTGCCTATTATAGACAAAAACAGAATAAAGATAGTTGATACCAGCACAGGTATAAAGCTTCTGAAGTCTGAGAGGCACAGCGAAGAAGAACATGAAGAGGAAGGGCACGAGCATGGAATCTACGACCCGCATATATGGGTAAGTCCAATAAGAGCCATGGAGCAAGCACGTAATATTTATGATGCGCTTGTTGAAATTGATTCTGCAAATTCCGATTATTATGAGAAAAATATGATAGAACTGAATTTGAAGCTCACCAAGCTGGTTGAAGACATAAGGGATGCTTCAAAGTATTTTAAGAGTAATGTGATAGTTGTTTCCCATGAGGCTTTCGGATATTTTGCAAATGATTATGGCTTCAAGCAGGTTGCGATCAGAGGGGTCAATCCTCAGGAAGAACCCAGTCCATCAAAAATGGCAGAGTTGGTTAGAGAATGCAGGGAAAAGAATGTCAAATACATATTCTTTGAAAAGCTCACAAGTCCAAAGCTTTCTGAAGCTTTGGCAAGGGAAGTAGGAGCAGAAACTCTGGTGCTTAACGATGTTGCCGGTCTAAGTGAAGAGGACATAAAATCCGGAAGGGATTATATAACGGTAATGTACGAGAATCTTGAAAATTTGAAAAAGGCATTGGGGGATTAAATGGGAGCAGATATTATAAAAATTGAAGATATAAGCTTCGGGTACGACAGGATCAATGTGCTTGATGGAGTCAGTACCACTATATTTGATGGAGATTTCTTGGGTATAGTTGGTCCAAACGGCTCCGGTAAAAGCACACTGCTCAAAATTTTTCTTGGTTTGATAAAGCCTCAGAAAGGGACTATCAAGGTTTTTGATACTGACATTAATAAATTCAATCAGTGGGGCAAAATAGGCTATATACCGCAAAAGGCAACTTCCTTCAACCAGGGCTTTCCGGCAACCGTGGAAGAGGTGGTTTCTGCAAATCTTTATCCCATGCTGGGGCTGGCAGGACGCATAAGCAAAAGCCACAGGGAAAAGGTTGAGGAAGCGCTTCAGACAGTAAATATGCTGGAATATAAGAAAAGAATTATAGGAAGGCTTTCCGGAGGCCAGCAGCAGAGAGTATTCATCGCCAAGTCCCTGGTCAGTGCTCCGCGGGTGATATTCATGGACGAGCCTACAGTAGGCATTGATCAGAAATCGGAGGAAAGCTTTTATGAATTGATGGATTCTCTCAATAAGACCAGAGGTATTACTTTGGTAATTGTTACTCATGATACCGGCGCTATTGACAGGAGAGTCAACAGGATATTGTGCCTGTCCGAGGGAAAGCTGCGTGAGCATGACTGTACAATAAACCAAGGTGCAGACATATTTAGAGAGGTTTATGAAAAGCATAACAGGTCGTGGATAACACACAGGCATTAGTGCCTTTCAACACAACAAATTTATTTTTATTTAAGTGTTGAAAATGCACATCATTGGCGTTGTGCTCTTACAGGGTACATGGAGGTAGTAACCGATGTTTGAACTGCTTAATTTTGAATTCATGCAGAGAGCCTTTGCGGCAGGACTTTTAATTGCGGTTATCTGTCCGCTCATAGGAACCTTTGTTGTTATGAGAAGGCTGTCCATGATAGGGGATACACTTTCCCATGCTTCTCTGGCAGGTATTGCGGCAGGAATGCTGGGAGGAATTTATCCTTTATGGGGAGCACTGGTTTTTTCCCTTGCTGCCGCCATCGGTATTGAGAAGCTGAGAAAGCGTTTTTCACAGTATGCCGAGCTGTCGATATCCATAGTGCTTTCGGCAAGCATAGGCCTGGCTGTTGTATTGATCAGTCTTGCCAAGTCCTTTAATGCGGATCTCATGAGCTATCTATTCGGAAGTATAATAGCTGTCAATATGCTGGATATATATATTATCCTTGGTCTGAGTATTATCATAATTATTTCTGTATGGCTTCTTTACAAGGAGTACTTCTATATGGCATTTGATGAGGAGGGGGCAGAGCTGGCCGGAATACCTGTAGCTGCCCTCAACACGTATTTTACAGTCCTGACAGCTATGACTATAGTGGTTTCCATGAGAGTTGTTGGCATGCTGCTGGTATCTTCTCTTATGGTAGTCCCTGTAGCCTCCAGCTTGCTGATATCAAGGAGCTTTAAGAATACGATTTTTTTATCGGTAATTTTTGCACTAATAGCTGTAATAATAGGCCTCTTTACATCCTACTACTTTGATCTTGCACCGGGAGGCTCCATAGTATTGACCTCAGTATTTATGCTTCTTGCTGTTTTAACCATAAAGAAAATATTCAAAATGCAGTGATCCTGCGGAGAAGACAAGGAAGTGTGGAAATGAAGGATTTGGGAAAGCTTGAAGCGGTGCTGAAGGATAAGGGTTATAAGCTTACCGGACAGAGACGGCTTATTATTGAGGTTTTTAATGAAAGCCACGGTCATTATACAGCCCAGGAAGTTTTTGACCTGGTAAGAGAAAAATCCAAGAGTATTAATTTTTCCACCATTTACAGGAACCTTGAGCTATTAAGTGATCTGGAGATAATAGACAAGCTGCAGCTGGAAAGCGGCATCAGCCATTATGAGCTTTGCGGCCTGGAGCACCATCATCATGTAATATGCAAGAAATGCGGGGATATGCAGGAGATTGATGTGTGCCCCTTTGCAGGCCTGGAGGAGGAGCAGCTGAAGGCCATCGGCTTCAAGGCTACCGGTCATAAATTTGAGATCTACGGATATTGCAGTAAATGCAGCCTTTCAAAGGAGTAAGTATAAATTGAAGTTTAGGATAATATATAAAAGGTGATAGTAATATAATATTTATGAGGTGAAATTGATGATAAGTAAAAGAGCAGCACTCTTCTGGGCATTGATATTAGTAATTGTAACAGCTTTCGGTACTTTTGTAGCTGCGAATACAGTTGCAATCAGTTTAGGAAACAAGGTAGTAATAGCAAAGGATGATTTTGAAACGGTAAAAAGTCTGGAGAAGTTATTGAGCCTTAAGGAATATATTAAGGGTTACTATGTGGAAGGTGCAGAGGACAATAAGCTGATAGAGGGCGCAATCAAGGGAATGTTTGAATCTTTGGGGGATCCGTATTCAGTATATATGACAAAGGATGAATTCAAGAATTTCAATGAATCGACCAAAGGCTCCTATGGCGGTATCGGAGTTATAGTCACCAGAAGTGAAGACGGTTATGTAACAGTTGTGGCTCCGATAGAGGATACGCCGGGAGAAAAGGCGGGACTAAAAACCAATGATAGAATCATTAAGGTTGATGACAAGGATATAATAGGTATTGATCTGGAAGCTGCGGTTACTCTGATGAAGGGCAAGAAAGGCACCCAGGTCGTATTGACGGTAATGAGGGAGGATGTCAGAGAGCCTCAGGAGTTTAAAATAACAAGAGAAGAGATTATCTTGAAGACTGTGAAAAGCAATATGATGGAGAATGATATAGGTTATATAAGAATCAGCATGTTTGATGAGGATACCGGAAGTGAGTTCAAGAAAGCTTTAAATGCTCTTACCGCACAGAATATGAAAGGTCTTGTAATAGATTTGAGGCAAAACCCGGGAGGCTTCATAGACCAATGCGTCGCGGTAGCTGACGAGCTGCTGGATGAGGGCCTTGTGGTTTATACGGAAGACAAGGCAAAGAAAAGAGATGACTACAAATCAAAAAAAGGTAAGACTGATGTACCCTTTGTGGTATTAATAGATGAGGGAAGTGCCAGTGCCTCTGAAATAGTATCCGGTGCAGTCAAGGACAGAAAAGCAGGACTTCTAATAGGTACTAAGAGCTTTGGAAAGGGCTTGGTTCAATCCATTGAACAGCTCAAGGACGGCTCCGGAATGAAGCTTACTACACAGAAGTATTATACTCCCAATGGCATTAGTATCAATAAGGTAGGAATACAGCCGGATATTGAAGTCAAGCCCATGGAACCAAGAGGGGACGAGAAGCCTGAGGATGTAAAGGATGTACAGTTGGAGAGAGCTATTGAGGAACTGATGAACCAAATGAAGTAATTCGAGGTGCTTTATGGTTACTTTACTTAAGATTGCAGGACTTATATTCGAGCAATTCGGAAGCCTCTTGTCAGACGAGTTTTTCTGGATAATAGTATTTATACTTATTATGATATACAGAAAGAATTCGGGGATGGAGGAAAGAATGTTGGGCAGCAGCTATCCCTTGATTTACAAGGTGTCAAGCTCTGTGCTGTTCGGTTTGGCCGGAGGCTTGGCAGGAAGCCTGCTTGTAATTCTTGTGGGTATAAGTATTGAGGATTATACAAGAGTAGGAGGAGGCTCACTGATAGAGGCAATCACGTATATTTGGGTAATTGCTGTTCTACTGGCAATGATTAACCCAAGATACCTATGCTTTTCTTATGCCGGAGGCCTTATAGCCCTAATGAATCTTACTTTCGGGTTCCCTTCGGTAAATGTTCCAGGACTGATGGCGCTAATAGGAATACTTCATCTTATAGAAAGCTTTCTTATTTGGATTGACGGATATACCTTTTCGGTACCCTTGTTCTTAAAGCGTAAGGATGGAAAAACTGTCGGAGGCTATGCCATGAATAAAATGTGGCCTATTCCTTTGGTGGTGTTTGCTGTAATGTTTGGCAGTGAAGGGGGAGGAGCAAGCCTTGCAGGAATAATCAACATGCCGGACTGGTGGCCTTTCCTGAGGCATTCGGCAGCAGGGGGCAATATGGGTTTGGTGTACATACCCCTTATGGTACCTGTAGTGTTGGGCTATGGAGATATGGCAATAACCAAAGCTCCTGCAGAAAGGTGCAGAAGCTCTGCGATAAGGCTGGGAGGTTACAGCCTGGTGCTTATTATACTTTCTGTAATTGCTTCAAAGCTGAGATTTTTTGCTTATCTGGCTGCCGCTTTTGCTCCTATTGCTCATGAAATACTTATTCTATATGGAGCTAAGGAGGAAGAAGAGGGTAAGCCTTACTTTGAAAGCAATGAGACCGGCTTAAAGGTGCTTTACGCGCAGAAGGGCACCCCGGCGGGCAGTATGCATTTGGAACCTGGTGATACGATACTGAAAATCAACGGTATGGCTATAAGCAATGAAAAGCAGCTGGCAGAATTCCTGAGCAGCTATCCTACCTTTGTATGGCTGGATATGATGAAGAAATCGGGTAATCCGGCTACAGTCGAGTATTCGGATTACAGGAACGGAATCGGCAGCCTGGGGGCAATGATAGTTCCGCATAATCCCGAATTCTATTATGAGGTAGGCAGAAGCAGCTCGATTGCAAAAAGACTGATGGACAGACTGAATATGTAAGTGCCAGGCACCGAAGTTACGCAGTTATTTGAAAAATAACTGCGTAACTTCGGTGCCTGGCACTTATTTTTTGTTTTCAATTGTATATTCCAGGAGTTCACAGAAAGCATCACGATTGCGTATATTCGCGTTCTCAAAGTATTTGAAGACATCAATGAATTCCTCTTTTTTTTCCTCACTGCTTTTATCAGAAGGGCTGCTGCCGTTGACCGGAGTTTTGCCATCCATAATTATACCTCATTTCTATTTTCAGCATTTGTGTAGCACATTTCTTTATTAATGTACATTTATATTATGAATTGCTACAAAAATATAAATATACATTCATTATTTCTCCTAATAGAATTATTATTCCCGATAAATTATACTTTAACTTGTAGGGAACGATGCCATCGCCGTTCTGCGTTCAGTATTATAATTTTTAATATTTAAATAAAATAAAAAGGGAGAGGAATAATAATGGCAAATCTATCCTTAAGGCATGTAAAGAAGGTTTATCCGGGGAATGTAACAGCAGTTAAGGATTTCTGCATGGAAATCGAGCATAAGGAATTTATTGTTCTGGTTGGGCCGTCAGGCTGTGGAAAGACAACAACTCTTAGAATGATAGCAGGACTTGAGGAAATTACCGAAGGGGAGCTGTATATAGGCGATAAGCTTGTCAATGATGTAGCACCCAAGGACAGAGATATAGCCATGGTTTTCCAGAATTATGCCTTATATCCGCATATGACTGTTTATGAAAACATGGCATTTGGTTTGAAGCTTAAGAAGGTTCCAAAGGCTGAGATTGATGAGCGGGTTAAAAAGGCTGCCAAAATTCTTGAGATAGAGACTCTGCTTGACAGAAGGCCTAAGGCATTGTCAGGGGGGCAAAGGCAGAGGGTTGCTCTGGGAAGGGCAATGGTTAGAGAGCCTAAGGTTTTCCTCATGGATGAACCACTCTCAAATCTTGATGCAAAGCTGAGAGTTCAAATGAGAACAGAGATTGCAAAGCTGCATAAGAGTCTTAACACCACCTTCATATATGTAACTCATGACCAGACGGAAGCTATGACAATGGGAAGCAGAATTGTAATAATGAAGGATGGTGACATCCAGCAGATAGACAGTCCCCAGAATGCATATGACAAGCCGGCTAATCTCTTTGTTGCAGGTTTCATAGGCAGCCCGCAAATGAATATTTTCAAGGGCACTGTTGTTGAAGAAACCGGCAAGGTGGCTTTGAAGCTCACTGATGGTACTGTATTGGGCTTGACCGACGAAGTGGCAAGGAAGCTTAAGGACAACGGTTATATAAACAAGGAGGTACATATTGGTATAAGACCGGAACACCTCCATGAAGCAGAGATAGATCCGCTTAAAAGCAATTATTCCACTATGACCGGAACAGTCGAAGTTTCAGAGCTCATGGGTTCCGAAACCAATCTGCACTTTACAAAGTGCGGCAGGCACGTAATTGCCAGAGTTGATGCAAAAACAAGCAAAAGAGCCGGGGATGATGTCGAACTGCATCTGCACTGGGATAAAATACACTTGTTTGATGGGGAAACTGAAAAGGCGATATAAAATAACAGGTAAATATGATAAAATATTAGCGGATGGGGAAACCATTCGCTTATATTTTAATCGAGGTAAAAATATGTTTGATATTAAGATACTGCTTGAAAAAGCGGCAGAGATAACTGAAAAGAGAATAGCTGTTATAATGAAGAATGAAAGTATGGTTTGTCCCGAAGGCTTCAATCTTGGTATAACCTATGAAGAGGCATGTAAAAAAGCGGGGAAAAACTATAAGGGCTGGAATATATATATGTCTGAAACTTATGGAACCAGGTGCTTTGTCTGTATCGGCTCGGACAAGTACTATGAATCTGAAGCCACTGATTTGGTAATGCTGCTCTTGAACTCAGCACTTGAAAGGGATGCTTCGGCTGAGGCATATCTAAGGAAAGCGGTGGAAGGCAAGTATGATGCAGCCGAGCTTTCCAAGCTGGAGGAAGAGCTGAAGGCCTGCCTGCCGGGGTATTTGCTGCTTGTTGACAATTTGGGCGGTTCCGGCAATGAAGTCCTTGAGATCCTGGTAAATACGATAGATGTAAAAATAAGTATTACACATGAAAACAGGATTATTGCTCTGGCGGTTGAAGAAAATATCACGGAAGCATGCAGCAGCTTCATCAAAAATGTATTAAGCGAGCTGTTGATTGAATGCGAGGCAGTGATAGGGGGAAAGGCGGAACTTGCGAAAGAGCTGCATGATCTGTACAAAAACTGTATAGAGGCGTTATGCCTCAAGCATATATACCATTTGGGGGACAGCGTCCTGAGCTATGACGGCATGTATGGGTATAGGACAGCATACAACCTGGATACTAAGCTCAAGGAATCCATAAAAGAGAGGGTATTCACAGCTGAATTCATGGAAATGGCAAACGGGGAGCTGGGAATTACCATTGAGGAGTTTTTCAAAAATAACCTTAACCTGACAGATACAGCTGCAAAGCTTTATATACACAGGAATACACTGCTTTACAGACTTGACAAAATACACAAGTGTACCGGCTTTGACCTTAAGAGATTTGAGGATAGTTGGCTTTTCAAGCTGGCATGGATGATATACAAGGAAGATGCGTCTTAAGGACGCATCAGTCACTAGACGCTAGTCTCTGGTCGCTAGATTTTAGCAGGGCTTCGAAGGCTGGGCTAAACCTATACCCATAATGAATACCAAGGGATCTAGAGACTAGTGACTCGTGACTAGCGACTAAAAACTATGTCCAATGTAAGACATAGTTTTATAACGAGCAGGGGCATCTATTCCACCTTAATTTGTCATGCCCCGTAAGCGAGTTTCAAAAAAGGCTTCCTTGGTTGTTAAAATACTTTAATGGAAGCCTTTTTTATATTTTTCTGTTGACATGGAAAGCTATAAATTATAAAATATATACGAACAAGTGTTCTAGTGGTTTTGCCAATATTTGCTGAAGTGAGTAAATATTGCATTTATGTAAACCAAATACCATTGTGGTATAATTTAATGGTTACTTTAAATTTGAGAAGGTGGAATATGGACAGATTCAAGCTTGTATCGGACTACAAGCCTACAGGAGACCAGCCGGAAGCAATTGAAAAGCTGGCGAAAGGAATACTGGCAGGGGACAGGTATCAGACACTGCTTGGAGTTACGGGCTCTGGAAAGACCTTTACCGTGGCCAATGTCATAGAGAAGGTTCAGCGGCCTACTCTTGTGCTGGCGCACAACAAAACTCTGGCCGGACAGCTGTGCAGCGAGTTCAAGGAATTTTTCCCGGATAATTGTGTAGAATACTTCGTCAGTTATTATGACTATTATCAACCGGAGGCATATGTTGCACGGTCTGACACCTATATAGAAAAAGAAGCCGATATCAATGATGAGATTGATAAGCTCCGGCATTCGGCAACAGCTGCGCTTTTTGAGAGACGGGATGTTATTATCGTAGCCAGCGTCTCCTGTATATACGGCCTTGGAGATCCTGAGGATTACAGATCTCTTGTGCTTTCCTTGAGGAAGGGTATGGTTAAGGACAGGGACGAGGTTTTAAGAAAGCTTATCGACATCCAATATGACAGGAATGATATAAACTTTGTCCGGGGAACCTTCAGGGTAAGAGGGGATATTGTGGATATTTTCCCTGCTTCCTCATCAGATAAGGCAATAAGAGTGGAATATTTCGGTGACGAAATAGAAAGAATCCTTGAGATAGACTCTCTCACCGGAAATATTGTGGGAGAGCGGCAGCATGTTTACATATACCCTGCTTCTCACTTTGCTACTACCAAAGCGAAGCTGGAGACTGCAATAAAGACCATTGAAGCAGAGCTGGAGCAGCGGATAAAGGAACTGAAAGAGCAGGATAAGCTGTTGGAAGCCCAGAGACTTCTGCAAAGAACCAATTATGATATTGAAATGATGAAGGAAGTGGGCTACTGCTCCGGGATAGAAAACTATTCAAGGCATATCAGCGGCAGGG
>LOES01000108.1 GCA_001515955.1 Clostridia bacterium BRH_c25
TATATCTCTTGCAACTGATGGATATTTGGGCAGGGACCTGTATTTTACATTCATATCGCTCTTCCGGATGATTTCCTCGAAATTAAGCTCAGCAGCATATACATTAACAGATATATCATACTTATCCAGCACATCCGGATGAACTTCACCCAGATAGCCTACTCTCTTGTTGTCTATCAGAAGCTCTGCCGTTCTTCCCGGATGCATGCTGTCATTGTTTGAAGATAATATCCTGTATTTATATATGTTCATTTCTTCCAGAAGGTTTTCCACAACACCCTTGAGGTCGAAGAAATCTACATTACCATACATGCCTATAGTGAGAGTCTCCCTCTCATCCGAAAGGCCTTCAAGGGGCAGTATTTCGGAATGATATACCTTTGAAAGCTCAAAGAACTGCCCTTCGGCTATTTTCTTATTGTAGTTCCTCGATATTACCTCCAGCATATTTGGTATCATGGTAGTTCTCATTATGCTCTGGTCTTCTCCAAGGGGATTGATGAGCTTTATGGAATTTCTAAGCGGGTTCTCCGCTTTAAGATTTATCTTGTTGAATACTCCCGGGCTTACAAAGGAATAAGTAACAACCTCATACAATCCTTGTGCGGCCATATTGGTCTTTGCCATATCCCTGATCTTCTGCCTGTAATTCTTCCCGCCCTGTGTGAAGGTAGTATCCATCAAGGCAACAGGTATCTTATCATAGCCGTAAAGTCTTGCGATTTCTTCTATCAGATCTGCATCACCCTCAACATCGTCTCTGAAGGTAGGTACAGTTATTTCCAGGTCTGCCTTTGCCTCTACCTTGAATTCCAGAGAAGTGAGATACTTCATTATCATTTCTTCTGTGATATCCTGCACTCCGATGAAAGCTCCTGCCTTCCCGACATTCAGACTCAGCTTCCGGGGCTTTTTAAGAACAGGATACAGATCTATCTTACCGCCGACTATTTCTCCTGCTCCTATCTGCTCAACCAGACTGCATGCTCTGTCCAGTGCCATTGTAGCAAGCTCCGGATCTATACCCTTCTCATATCTTGAAGATGCTTCAGTCCTAAGCCCCAGCTTCTTGGAGGTCAGCCTGATATTAACAGGAGCAAAGTTCGCACATTCAAAGACAACTGTATTGGTATCATCTTTAATTTCACTGCCATGCCCCCCCATAACCCCTGCAATTCCGGTAGGTTTACTGTTGTCTGCTATAACGAGCATTGACTCATCAAGCTTTCGTTCTACTTCATCCAGGGTCTTTATTGTTTCCCCCGGCAGTGCATTCCTTACTATGATTTTTTTGTCTTCCAGGTCCCTGTAGTCAAAGGCATGCATTGGCTGTCCAAGCTCCAGCATTACATAGTTGGTTATATCAACTATATTACTTATAGGCCTTACCCCTGCTTTTATCAGTCTCTCCTGCATCCACGCCGGTGAATCCTTTATAACTATATTCTTTATCATTCTGGCTGAATATCTGGGACACAATTCACTATTCTTCACCTGTATATCCAGGTAATCCTTAATGTTTTCCGAATTCTCCTTAAAAGCTGTTTCCGGATACCTCAATACGCTTCCAAAGGTTGCAGCCGTTTCTCTGGCTATACCTATGATGCTCAGGCAATCAGGCCTGTTGTTAGTTATTTCAAATTCTACCACAGTGTCGTTCAGCCCGAGTATGTCCTTTATATCTGCACCAAGGGGATACTCCTTGTCCAGTATATATATTCCGTCCAGCATATCCTCGGGAAGACCGTCAAGCTCCAAGGCCAGCTCCTGGGCGGAACACATCATTCCATTTGATTCTACACCCCTAAGCTTTCCTTTTTTTATCTTCACACCTCCGGGTAGAGTTGAGCCGTTCTTTGCTATGGGAATATAGTCTCCCTCTTTTATATTATCTGCTCCTGTTACTATCTGAATAACCTCAGTCCCTACATCAACCTGCCCGATAACCAGCTTATCTGCAGCCGGGTGACTTTCAATCTTCAATATCTTACCGACTACCACATTTTCAATCTCTTTTCCCAGTTCAGAAATGGACTCAACCTTTGACCCCGACATGGTCATTGCATCTGCAAAGCCTTTAGAGTTAAACTTTATATCAACATAATCCTTTAGCCATTTAATAGGTACCAGCATAATTTATCCCCTTTCCTTGTCAATTCTTAATCTTACTTAAAACTGCGCCAGGAATCTCTTGTCATTCTCAAAGAAAAGCCTGAGATCCTCCACATCATACTTCAGCAGTGTAATCCTATCAAGTCCCATACCGAATGCAAAGCCTGAGTACACTTCCGGGTCAATGCCGCAGTTTCTAAGTACATTAGGGTGTACCATTCCGGCACCCAGTATCTCTATCCAGCCCTCATTCTTACACACCCTGCAGCCTGCACCTTTACAGGCTGCACATGTGCAGTCCATTTCGGCACTGGGCTCTGTGAACGGGAAGTGATGAGGTCTGAATCTTGTCCTGGTATTCTCTCCATAAAGCCTCTTTGCAAACACATCCAGAGTCCC
Organism: Clostridia bacterium BRH_c25; assembly: GCA_001515955.1. The sequence continues at coordinate 2,512 of LOES01000108.1, forward strand.
CTTCAAATTCGCCATGGTAATTCCCTTGTCAACAACCAGACCTTCTATCTGGTGAAACATAGGCGAGTGGGTTGCATCTATTTCATCCCTTCTATATACCTTACCAGGTACCAGCACTCTTATGGGAGGCTTCTGCTGTTCCATTGTCCTGACCTGCATAGGAGAGGTCTGTGTTCTTAATAGTATTTCATCATTCACATAGAAGGTATCCTGAATATCCCTGGCCGGGTGATACTTGCTGTGATTAAGAGCATCAAAATTATAATAGGCCGTTTCTATCTCAGGTCCTTCCACAATGGTAAAGCCCATGCCGATGAATATCTGGTTTATTTCATCCTGCACCTTGGTCAGAGGATGCTTATTGCCCAGGGCTTTTCTTTTTGACGGCATTGTTACGTCGATAAATTCACTCCTGAGTCTGGTCTCCATATCCTTACGCTTCAAGCAGTATGCTGTTTCTTCAATCCTCTCATTAATGTAATCCCTGATTTCATTAGCAAACTGCCCAATTACAGGTCTTTCCTCAGGGGTCAGTCCGCCCATTCCTCTTAATACCTGCGTAAGCTCTCCCTTTTTGCCCAGGTACTTGATTCTTAACTCTTCCAATTGCTTCTGGGACTGGACACTTTCCAATTCCTTGACGGATTGCAATTTGATTTTTTCAAGTGTTTCCTTCATTTTTCATGCTCCTTTCCTATCTGTATATTTTTAAATTTTGACAAAATTAAAACCCTCATTCCCCAAAAAAAGGGACGAAGGTTATCCGCGGTACCACCCTGCTTGTTTGCATATTTGCAAACCGCTCAAAATATAACGGTATCAGCCGTCAAAGCCTACTCACTTCAGCTTTGAATCTCCGGAGTGAACTTCAATTGCTTCGGTGCCGGTGCGCTCTCAGCCGGTGGCGCCGCCTCTCTTATAGCCTTTCACAATCTACTCTCTCCATCTATGATTACTTCATTATTTGCCTTTTCAATCAAATCTTAATTGATTATATCACAAGGTTCCATCCATTACAACAAATTCGACACAGCTTAACACAATTTTGGCAGCTTTTATAATATAGTCTGCTTTATACATTGGAATTATACAGCACTGTTCTGTTATTTGTTCATACTATGCTTTGCTATATATAAATGTTCTCAAACCGCCGCAGGAGCAGCACAATGATCAAAATGTGAACAGCCGCTCCGGCAGCGACATACGCCCAATAGCCTCCACCGTTCCCAACACCTGCAAGCAGTGCCTTTGAGACCCAATATGTCGGTGCTATCCCGGCTGCATACTGCCAATTGGAATTGATAAAGTACCCGACAACAGGTGCAAAAAAAAGTATTCCGAAAGCCTTTGTCATTGCCAGCCCTTCTACCTTGTTGGATGCAAAAGCCGCAAGAAACAAAGCCATCATTGGCGACTCCAGTGCACAAAGCAGAAGCACCGGTATAAGCAGCTCCACTCTGTAATCTACGACCCCTATGAAGTAAAACACGAAAAACGAGAGCAAGAAGCTGATTGCAGTGGGCATTGCAACCCTATAAAAAAGATACCCGGATTTCGTAAGAGGTGTAACCGAATAAAAAGTAAGTATATTTTCATCCCTTTCATCAAGTATCAGAAAGCCTGACAGCATTCCCATCATCATTGGAGTAATGAGGACAAGGATACTCATTATGAGACCATAGTACTGTGAGAGATCAAAAGAAAGCTCTCTAAGCAGCATCTCCCTTGCAAAGGGAAGCCCAAGCCTCATTGCTGCTGCGAGTATGAAAGGGGCAAATACAGCCATGAGCAGTATGGGATCGCGGCTTATATTCTTCAGATCCCCTAATGAAAGTACCAAAAGCTTTTTCATATACTTCCGCCTCCTATCCCTGCTATTATATATTTCTTGAACCATCTGCCCGCCCAGATATACGCAAGTATATCCCAGACCAATAAAAGCATTATGGAATATAACGCATCAGCAAATGAGATGCCGTTGTAAGCACCTGCCAGCAGCTGCAGTGTACCATGTCCTGGAAGCAACACATATATTGGAAAGCTGAAAAGCTTCAGGAATCCGAACAAAGGCAGTATAAACGGTGTCAGAAAAAAAGGAGATGCTATTATATAACCGTTTATTGATTTTACCCTCACAGCCAGAGCAATTCCTGCAAGGGTGAAGAATACCGAGCTTGGAGCTATAGCCATAAAAAGCAGCAGGGGGTCAAAGCTCCCCGGTGCAGAGAAAAATGCTATGGCTGCAGAAGAAAGCAGAGAAAGCAGTGTAAGGGACACAAGCTTGGCCGTAATATACTCACCTACCTTCAGAGGAGTGACAAAAAGGCTGGAAAATATTCGCTGATCCTTTTCAAGAAGCACTATTCCTCCAATAAAGAAAAATCCCAGCACAGTAGGGTCGGTGAGCAATATGAGTATGGACAGATAGCTTCTTGTATCTGCCGGCATCAGCCTTAGAAATATGATATACAGGACGCTTACAAATGCATAAGCATAATAGAATCCATGCCTTATCTGGAATTTTATATCATATACTACAGCACTTAAAGTTCTCATACCAGGCCCCTTCCAGTCACTTCTATGAAAATGTCCTCCAGAGTTGCCTCCTGGGTGTGCATTCTCTCAATGGACTTGTTTTTAATAAGCTGCATGAACTCCACATTATCTCCCAACTGAGCCAGTTCAAAATCCTTGAAGCAGGTCTTCTGCTTTTCACGGTATTCAACCCTCAGGCTCTTTTTACCTTTGTCTATCATCAGCTGTCTGGGGGAATCAATAAGACAGATGCTCCCGTTTACAATGAAGGCAACCCTTTCACACAAATCTTCAGCATCATTCATATTGTGTGTTGTCAGAAAGATAGTACAACCTTTTGCTTTTTTATCCAGAATAATGTCCTTTATCTTTTTTGCATTGACAGGATCAAGGCCGGAGGTCGGTTCGTCAAGAAACAGTATCTCAGGCTTATTCAGCAGAGCCCTGCAGAAATTCAGCCGCATCTTCATACCCTTGGAAAAGTCCGACACCCTTGTAGCAGCATCCTTCTCCAGTCCGACCATTTCAAGAAGCCTCATCGGCTCTGACCTTTCCCCGGAGTACAAGGACCTGAAGTATAAAAGGTTCTCCATTGCTGTGAACTTGCTGTAAAGGTTGGGAAATTCAAAAGCAACTCCTATCCTCTCATAATAATCGGATTTCAATTCCTTGAGTTCTTTATTCATTACCTTTACACTGCCCTGGTAGTTTTTCAAAATACCTATGATTATCTTCTGTGTTGTACTTTTACCCGCACCCGAAGGCCCCAGGAAACCGAATATTTCACCCTTTTTTATGGAAAAATCCAAACCCTTCAGGGTCAATTCCTTATTCCCTGCATAACTGAACTTTAAAGCTTTTACATCAATCATGACTTATCCTCCTTGACAATACCTTTGGCTATCAACTCTATCAAAAGCTTCAGCACATCTTCGAACATGTCCTCTCCAATTTCCTTTTTATGCAATGACAGTGTAAAGACTGCACGAAGCAAGCCGCCTATCACCTCAGAACTCCTGTCTATTACAACGCCTTGCTTCTGCCACATATTAATCATTGGTGTCAGTATATCAGAGTCCGTTTCTATATGCTTCGCAATTCTTTCTTCCGGCAGTTTTCTTACCAGCAACTCATAATCTTCCCCATTCATCAGCTTCTTAATAAAGCTGCTGTCATCTATCATCTCAAAAGCATCTGTCAGGAATGCTTCCAATGCCTGCCTGGTAAGATTTTCTTGCAGCTTATGAGTTGAAAGCAGCTTGCTTTTCATAAACTGTTCTTCCTGTTCCATTATTTCAAAGTACAGCTCTTCCTTTGATTGAAAGAAATTATAATATGAACCCTGTGCTATTCCTACAGCTTTGGTTAAATCCAGAATGCTTGTTTTCCGCAAGCCGTACCTGGCAAATAGCTCTTTCCCTTTCTCAACCAATTTGTTCCTTATTAACTCCTTTTCTTTGTCGCTGAAAGCTTTTGTCATATCGTCCCTTCTTCCCTTAATAGGCTATGAATATTTTATTCATATGTTCACTGTTATTATATGCCATTACTCCCATAAAGTCAATTGCTCTATGAGAGTAAATATATAATAATATTTATCTCTGCGAATCTGCTACTCCATATCGTTTCTTACCAGATCCTCATATGTCTCACGTTTCACTATTATTCTGGGCACGCCATTTCTTATCATTATCATGGCAGGCTTTCTTAAACGGTTATAATTGCTGGACATGGAATAATTATATGCTCCTGTACTGAGAACGGCCAGTATATCGCCATATTCAATGTGGGGAAGCTTTATGTCTTTTATCAGAATATCACCTGATTCACAGCACTTTCCTGCAATGGTCACAAGCTCCTCCGGGTTCTTAACGGCCTTGTTTGCTACAATAGCATCATACTCAGCCTGGTACAGAGCTGTTCTGGGGTTATCAGTCATACCTCCGTCAACACTGACATACTTCCTTATCCCCTTTATATCCTTAACTGAACCAATAGTATAGAGGGTTATGCCACTTTCACCCACCATCCATCTTCCGGGTTCAATAATTATTTTTGGCAGTTTCAAACCATTCTCACTGCATAAGGTCTGAATTGTGTCCATTATTGCGGCAATAAGCTCACCAATTACAGGGGGTTCGTCACCGGCCTTATAAAAGATTCCAAATCCTCCGCCTATATTCAGCTCCTCCAGTTCAATGCCGAACCGGCTCTTGACCTGCAGCATCAGATTTATCATCACCTTTGCCGCATCCCGGTGGGCATCGGTATTAAATATCTGAGAGCCAATATGGCAGTGTATTCCTTTCAACGCCATACCGGAGCATTCAATGATTCTTCCTATGGCATTCAGGGCCTCGCCGCCTTCAATCGGAAAACCGAACTTTGAATCAAGCTGTCCTGTTGAAATGTATTCATGGGTATGTGCCGATACTCCCGGGGATACTCTTAACAGCACCTTTACATTTTTCTTCCTTTTCACGGCTTCTCTTTGAATCAGCTCAATCTCATAATTATTATCAACAACAAAGTACCCTACTTCCCGTTCCATCCCGAATTCAATTTCCTCCTGAGTCTTGTTGTTTCCGTGAAAGTAAACCTTTTCCATTGGAAATCCGGCCTGGCAGGCCGTAAAAAGTTCTCCGCCGGATACAACATCTATACCGAAGCCCTCCTCCTTCATTATCTTATAAATTGCCAGGCTGCTGAAAGCCTTACTTGCGTATAATGCAACAGTATCTGGATATCTCTCCATCAGGGAAGATCT
>LOES01000109.1 GCA_001515955.1 Clostridia bacterium BRH_c25
TTTTGCTTGTTATAATACCTGTTTCAATATTGGGGTTTATTGGAGTTGCCAATTTTACCAGTTCAACACAAAAGCAAATAATTGCCCAAATGCAAAACAGTTCAACCATTAAATCGGACTTGCTGCAGCAGGTAATTGACGGTGTAAAGAGAGAAGCTTACGCATCGGCATATGAATCAAATGCATTAAGTATTCTTACGGCTGTTTATAATGCTGAGGCAGTATCCAAAGCGGATGAAATAAATATGAAAAAGATACTTATCGGCGACCATCTTAAGGATCTCCTGTCAAAAAGTAATGGGTTGTTTGAGAACCTGTTTTATACTGATTGTACAGGTATTGTAACGGTGGATTCTGTCGATGGAAAGTCTGTCGGAATAGATGTAACGAGCAGGGATTATTATACGGAAGCCATAAAAAGCGGAAACATTGTTGTATCGGATGTGTCCGATTCACTGGCCACCAGAAGGCCCAGCCTGGTAGTTGCTGTTCCTTTGTATGACAGCGATAAAACATACATCGGGACCTTTAACATATCCATAGAATTCAACAAGCTTACGGAAGCAATTGTTAAAAGAACAGAAGGGTTAAACTATAATTACATCATTTTCAACCAGGAGGGTGATGTAATAGCACATGAAAACAAGGAGCTGGTATTTAAGTCAAATATGATTGAAGAAGATGAAACTCAGAAAAAGCTCTATGAACAGATGAGTCAAGGGAATACGGGATATGGTTTTTATAAGCAGCGGGGTGTTGAAAAACTAATGGCCTATACGCCGTATAAAGAGAAAAATTGGTATGTTTGTGCTGCTGATACAGTGAGTGATTACATGGGTCCTATTAATCGTTTTAAAGCTACGGTTCTTTTAGTAGCTGTCTTTTGTGTCATAATAGCTGCAGTTGTTACATTCTTCTTCAGCCGTTCCATAGCGGATCCAATAAAGAAGCTAGTCCAAATAGCGTCTGCTGTTTCTTCCGGGAATTTGGCTCAAAAAGTTCAGGTTTCAAAGTCTAAAGATGAAATCGGACAACTTGGCACTGCTTTTGCCGATATGGTTGAAAATTTAAGGAGACTTATATCTCAAGTAAGCTCAATGGGTGAAAATGTGGCAGCCTCCTCAGAAGAAATGATGGTATCATCCGAAGAGGTAAGTAAAGTCTCCGAGCAGATAGCAGCAGCAATAACAGAACTAGCCAGGGGTGCAACAGAACAGGCTGCTGCTTCTGAAAATGGCAATACAAAAATCATTGAGATCATAGAAGGATTGAATTACATTGCTGAAGAGCTGTCAAAATCTGAAAGTCTGACAGAGCAGGCAAAGGGTACAGTGGAAACGGGTAAAAAATCAGTGGAATATCAAGATGTTAAAATGAACGAGAACCTACAGGCAGCTTCCAATGTATCGGATGCCATAAGCTCACTTTCGGAAAAATCAAAAGAAATCGGGGATATTTTATCGGTTATTAAAGATATATCGGATCAGACAAATCTATTAGCGCTAAACGCTGCGATAGAAGCAGCACGTGCAGGTGAACAGGGACGGGGGTTTGCTGTTGTTGCCGATGAAATAAGGAAGCTTGCTGAGCAGTCAAATAAATCTGTTGGGAAGATTGAAGTGATTATAGAAGAAGTCCGGTCAGGAGTCCAACTTGCTGTTACCGAGACGGAGCGGACAAAAATAATTGTAGGTGACCAAGAAAAAGCTTTGTTGGATACGGTGAAAGCATTTGAGAATATATTTCAGGCAGTGGTTGATATTAACATAAATATAAAAAGTATTGCGGGAGTATCAAATTCTTTAAGCTCAAATGCAAAAGCAGCAGGAGATGCAATAAGTGACATTGCCGGTATCTCACAAGAGACGGCTTCGGGTACTGAAGAAGCAGCAGCATCTACAGAAGAACAGACATCCGTTATTCATCAAATCGCAGAATCGGCAGAACAACTGTCAAACCTCGCAGAGGAGCTGCAAAAAAGTATAAGTAAGTTTACTGTATAAAACAGGTTGCGGGGTTTGAGGTTCGGGGTACAGGGGGGACGGGTAACACGGTTTTCCTTCGGAAAAATACGGAAATCCAGGGAAAACCACGGAACACACGGTTGGGAAAATATTATAAAAGAATGAATCGGTATTTGATAATGCAGAGTTCTATACTCACTAAAACAGCGATATAGAAATAATAAAAATAACCGTGTAATTCCGCAGGAATTCCGTGTTACCCGTACCTGGACCCGTAAGGAATACCCAAACTTTCCTCGAACCTCGTACCCCAACCTGGAATGCCGCTATTTTGTTATCAGTCTCAAATTATCTTTAAGGTAATTCTTTTTTTTTACCCTCTTTACAAGAGAGGTCTACAATGATAGACTAGGAGTATAAAATCTACTATTGTAGACCAAGGAGATATGATGATGGAACAATTGAATCTTTGTGAAAGTGAATACCGCTTTGCTGTCATAGTGTGGGAGAATGAGCCTGTCGGATCCGGTGAGCTTGTGGCTCTTTGCGAAAAACAATTAGGCTGGAAAAAATCCACTACATATACAGTGTTAAAAAGGCTCTGTGAGAGAGGCGTTCTTAAGAATGAAAATGCCATGGTTACAGCGCTTGTAAAGCAGGAGCAGGTGCAGAAATTTGAGAGTGAACAGTTTGTTAACCGTACATTTGGCGGCTCTCTGCCACAATTTATCACTGCATTCATGAATGATAAAAAGTTAAGCAAGGCTGAAGCTGATCGTCTTAAAAAGCTTATTGACAGCTATAAGGAGGAATGATTATGGAACAAGCATTTCTCAACCTCTTAAACATGAGCATTACCGCAAGCTATGTAATTCTGTTTGTGCTTATTGCAAGGGTGCTCTTAAAAAAAGCTCCAAAGGTTTTTTCTTATAGCCTGTGGAGTGTTGTTCTGTTCCGTTTGATTTGTCCATTCTCATTTTCCTCTGCTTTAAGCTTTTTTGGTTTTTTTAAAGACGGTACTATGGAGCATATCCCTGCAAATATAGGCTATATGGCAAACCCACAGGTGAATGTGGGTACAGCTAACCTGGATAATTGGATCAACAGCTCATTGCCTGCGGCAACACCGGCAGGCAGTGTTAATCCAATGCAGATCATTATCGCGGTTCTTTCCCTGCTGTGGATAACAGGAGTTATCGGCTTGCTTATATACAGTGTGGTATCCTATATCCGTCTGCAAAGAAAAGGCAGTACTGCTATGCTGATTTCAGACAATATATTTGAATGTGAAAATATTAAATCACCTTTTGTTCTGGGGATAGTAAAACCCAGAATTTATCTGCCGGTTAGCCTGAGCGGAAATGAGCGGAGCTATATTCTGATGCACGAACAGACTCACATCAAGCGGTTTGATTATCTCATCAAGCCTTTTGCCTTTTTGGTACTGTGCTTTCATTGGTTCAATCCTCTTATATGGGTATCATTTATGCTGATGAGTCATGATATGGAGATGTCCTGTGATGAACGTGTATTAAAGGAAATGGGCGGAAATATCAAAAAGGATTACAGCAGCTCTCTGTTGGCCCTTGCTGTTGACAGAAGGGTTATAAACGGCAGTCCCCTAGCCTTTGGAGAAAGTAATGCAAAAAGCAGGATAAAAAATGTGCTGAATTATAAGAAGCCTGCCTTTTGGATGGTAGCTGCAGCAATTATGCTGGTAATCATGGTTGGCATTGGATTGACAGCCAACCCCAGAAATGATGAACAGGACTTGTCCTTTTTAAATATTGACAATACCGCTTCCGTGGCTGTACAGCAAGAGATGCTGATGATAAGGATACATGGTTTGGGAACATCCTTTGTTCCTGGAAATGAGTTCGGTAAATTCCTTGACACAACATCAGGTAATTGGAGTGAGAAGGATGTTCCTTCACCCCGGGAGCTTGCTCCGGATTTGGCGGTTCTAACGGTTTACATAAACATTAGCTCCGGGCATAAGGTACAATTTTATGAATCACAACCGGAGCTTGCAATGATTCAATATGATGGGAAACATCGCTATTATAGAATTCCGCAGGATACTTATGAAAAAGTGTATATGATGTATGCACTCAGCAGCTTTGCAATTTCAGAGGATATTATGAAGGCAGTCGCCGATGGGAAAATAACAAAGCTGCAAAGTGTACAGGATGCGCCTAATAATGGTGATTACAGGATTTTAAAGGTTGGAAACGAAGATTACTGCATATACGAAAAAAGCGGCAAATACTATGTTGAACAGCCTTATCAACTTATCAGTGAAATTGATAAGGAAGTCTATGAAGCTGCAGTAAAATTCGCTGTTTCGCCAACAGCTGATGAGACTAAAGCTTCTACAGATATTATAAATCTTGTCGAGGATAATATAACTGCAATTATGTCGGCACCGCTGCAGTCCTCCAATCCTTATGACTATATAAAAGCAAACGAAGACTCCTATGAGAATATTATAAAATACGGTGGCGAGGATGCTCTTTCCTATATGCTCTCGGAATTCCAAAAAGGAAACATTGAAAATGATTTGCGTGGGCAAATAATGATGCGGCTTTGTAAAGAGTTCTTAGGCGTAAGAAATAACGTTACAGATGAAACTTTATCTCCAACTGAATGGTTCAGTCGGCTTGACGTAAGGCAGAAAATTGAGCTGCCGAATTTTAGCTATGCCGGAAGCGACCTCATCCTGAAGCTTGTATATTCAACAGAAATTGAAAAAAACAAACGCAAGAGCGAGTTCACAATTGTTGCCCCACATATCTTCGGCAGTTACGAAGAAAATGACAGGCTTAAGGTTTTTACAACAACTGTCAGCAAGCATTATAGCTTATACGATAAAACTCTTTCCGAGGAGGGTGGGAGTGTTGTCCCTGCAGCAATTACCTATGTTAAAAATGCAGATGGAAGCTATATGCTTGAAAAATATGAGCAGGCAGGGGATGGAGCGAAATTTGCCCCGTCCATTAAAGAATTCTGCACAATGCCTGTAACCGGGAAAAGGATTAATGGAATGGAGGATGAAATACTCAGCCATTATAGTGATTACAACGACATATTGAATCTGGAACGTACCAATTTGATAGAGCATTTAAAGAAAAATAATCAGCATGGTGTTTTCCTTTACCGGAAGCATTATCAGAAGCCCGACGAACTGATACCTCTTAGCTGAGACAAGGTAAGAATGCTAATCCTCTACCTTTTGTGTGTTTTTCAGGGTTTTCTGTCTCAGGCTGATATACAGGACCTTGTCGGTGTTGATTGCTGCATATACCACATCAGATACCTTCTGTATGTTACGATTCTTCAGTTCCTGCTTAAGCCAGTCTATTGACAGGTTGTTCTGTTGCAGGTTTTTATCCAGAATATCACCATCCTTTATTATTTCCATGCTCAGTCCTTTATAGCCCGTTTTCATATTCATATCTTTAGGAGTTACAGGTTGGAACTGGGTTTTCTTCAGAACACTCAATTGTCCATGGGATTCCAGCACTGCAAATTCCACTTCGTTGAAATCAAAAACTCCTTTATCACGCAGCTGCATTTCAAGGTCGTCCAAATGATAGCGAAGCTTTCTCATGTTATCCTCCATAATATTGCCATTTTGAATAACGATTACAGGCTCACCCTCTGCCAGCTTTCGCAGACGAAGCTTTTTCAGATGAATGTAGTCAAAGGCAATGGCACATAATGTAAGCAATACCGGAGCAATCAGTATCCACATTCCTTTTACCATTTGCACCACATATGAACCGGATATGGATCCAATAGTTATACCCACAACAAAATCAAAATAGGACATTTGGGCTAGGAGCTTTCTTCCGATTATCCTTGTCAGAATAGAAAGCATGGAAAAAATCAATAGGGATTTCCAGGTTACCAATATTAATTGATCCAAATATAATCACTCCCAAAATAGATATATATGCTTCAATAGTAGAGTATCCTGTTTGCTGAAAATATATAAAAAAGTTTATATATTGCCAATATCACCGGTAAAGCACAGCCCATTGATGTCATATAACCAATTAACTGCAATTTGAAAAAGATAAGACACTCCCGTTACAGCGCTTGGAAAGGCCTTCAAAATAGTCTTGCAAATAAATGATAAAATTAGAAGTGCTAAAGGAGTTGAGATTTATAAATTTGCATAAATAGTGATTAGAAAGTCTCACATTTATGTAGTTCTACGTATACATGTCTACAATATGAAAGCATATATGAAAATATATGAATATAATTATGAAAATAATTATGAAAATATAGTAAAATATTGCTAAAAAATTTTATTATATATTGAGAACTTTGTATAAACAATATGAAATGAAGTTGCATTATTTTCTAATTTGTTAATAAGGGTAGGCTAGATAGTGTTACAACCAATCTAATTAGTATCATTATAAAAGCAAAATCAGACTTAATTAGGGAACAATTCAGGATATATCTGTAGATACAACAATATTAATTACGTAAACTCATTTAACAATGAATATATAATAAAATAACCGCATATGCATATATTTGATATTTAACTATGATATAAATAGTGAATAGTATAAAAAAATTGCATAAAAATTATGAAAAGCATTGACATGATAAAAAGAAAAATATACAATAAATATGAAAATAAATATGAAAATAAATATGAAAATTATATAGTAGCATATTCCATAGCTAGCTTTTAAAAGCATAAAACTAGAGTAATAAAAAATTGAGAGGGCGATAAAAAATTGAAGAATAAAGATATTGCACAAAAAACAGGTGTTTCTATGACAACGGTCTCTAGGGTATTAAATAATTCTGGTTATGTTAAAAAAGAAACTAGAGAATTGGTTCTCAAAACTGTTCAGGAATTAGGTTTGGAATGCGACTTTGTTTCTAAAAAGACTTCAAAACACAAAAATGAAATAATTGGAGTAGTTATTCCTGATATTACAAATCCATTTTTTGGAGAGGTTATTAAAGGGATTAATAAAGTTGCGGATAGCGAAAAAATGAATTTTATACTTTGTGATACAGATGAAAACGTAGATAAAGAGATCAGATATCTTGAAATGCTCAAAGAACAAAATATTAGGGGGCTTATAATAACACCTGCAACAGATCAAAATGAGTTTAACATGAAATATCTTGTCCAGTTAGAAAACATGGGTGTACCTATAGTTCTATTAGACAGGGACATTAAATATTCACATTTCGATGCAGTATTTTTGGATAATATTAAAGGAGCTTATGAAGCAGTTGAAGCTTTAATAAAGGAAGGACATGAAAAGATAGCAATTATTGCAGGCCCAACAACTTCAAAACCCGGTCGTGAAAGGGTCAACGGATATCAAAAGGCACTAGGCATGAATAATATTCAGGAAGAAAATAAGTATATGTTTTTTGGGGACTTCAGACTTGAAAGTGGATATAACTGTACGAAAGAAATCATGAACATGAAGGAACCACCTTCAGCAATCTTCGTTTCAAATAATATGATGACCATAGGCTGTATAAAGGCTCTCTATGAAATGAATTTGAAAATACCTGAGGATATAAGTATAGTCGGATTTGACGATGTGGATATGTTTAATGTAATGAACCTTAATATAAGTTCTGTATCAAGACCTACTACATTAATGGGAGAAGAGGCTATGAATATCTTAATGGAAAGGCTTAAAACCAAAGATAATGACAAAAGGACTATAAAAAAGATAATTTTGCCACCCTGCTTGATTCTAAGAGGTTCTGAAAAATACTTCAAAAAATAGATATATGAAGAAGATTTAAAACTCTTTATTAATTTATATAGGAGGAATATTTGTGAGCGAATTTATGAGTTATGATCCATGGAAAAACATTACAACTAGAAACGGTATACCGGGAGATGAAATCATATCTGCTTTGCAGAAGTCAATAAGAAGAGGATTAGTAGAAGATGCTGCAGTAGCTGCATATGAGATGTATATCACAAGTCCGGAATTTGAAGAAAAATTATGGAGAAGACTTCAAGCCATTTCAGTAGAGGATATTGGATTTGGAAATACTAATGCTCCTGTGCTTATAAATGCTTTAAATCAAATGCGTGTTAACTTTCCCTATAATGACGGAGATAGGCCTATTTTCTTTGTACATGCCATACGCTACTTGTGTCAATGTGAGAAAGAACGTTCGTCCGATTGTTTGAAAAATGTGATAATAAAAGAATTTGAGCAGGGAAGAAAACCAGTAATTCCTGACTTTGCATTGGATATGCACACTGAGAGAGGAAGGACAATGGGCAGAGATATGATGCATTTCCTGAAGGAAGCAAGTAAGGTATATCCTGAGAAGGATAAAATAGATAATGGATATAAACAACGTTTAGAAAAAATCCTCAAGGAGGAGAATTCAAAAACTGAAGAACCAGATGTGCCGCCATTCTCTTATAATACATGGCAGGCATAATGAAGTAAACTAACTTTATGGGAGGGATAATATGGAATTTAAGACTCCAACACCACATAACAATGCCAGACCAGGTGATATAGCAGAAACTGTACTAATGCCCGGTGACCCTTTAAGAGCTAAATTTATTGCGGAAACATTTTTAGAGGATCCTGTTTTGTACAACACAGTAAGAGGCATGTATGGATATACTGGATATTACAAAGGAAAGAGAGTCTCGGTACAAGGTTCAGGTATGGGTATGCCATCTATAGGCATTTATTCATATGAGCTGATACATTTCTATGGGGTTAAAAATCTTATAAGAGTTGGCTCTGCGGGTGCATTCCAGCCAGATTTGAAATTACACGATATAGTAATCGGTATGGGGGCATGTACAGATTCTAATTATGCAGCACAATATAAGCTTCCAGGAACATTTGCACCTATTGCAAGTTTTAGTTTGTTGGAAAAGGCAGTAAATGTAGCTAGAGAAAAGTGCATTGATGTAAAAGTAGGTAATATTGTTTCCGGTGATGTTTTCTACAGTCAGGACAAAGAGGGGCTGGAAAAATGGAAAAACATGGGGGTGTTAGCAGGAGAAATGGAAGCAGCAGCATTGTATATGAATGCTGCATGGGCAGGGGTAAATGCTCTCTGCTTGGTGACAATATCTGATTGCTTGTTTAATGGACAAGCATGCTCTGCCGAGGAGAGACAGGTTGCATTTACCAGGATGATAGAGATCGCGTTGGAATTGGTGTAATGATTCAGAAAAATGGAGGAGGGTTTATCGATGAATAGAAAATTACTGTCATTAGTGCTTGTGATGTTGATTACTTTATCTTTTGTTGTGGGTTGTGGAAAAACAGACAGTCAAACCGCTGCAAAAAATGATAGTGCTACAGCTGAAAAAATAAAAGTAACTTTATTAGGTGCTCAATTTGGTGATAAATCTTATTGGGACTCTTCTAAAAAAGGTATAGAAACAGCAGGTGAAAAGTTTAAAGATAAGATAGAAATTAACGTTGTTGACATGACGCCTGACAGGACTAAATGGAAAGCTGCTTTGATAGAGGCGTCCGAAGGCGATAGTAATTTAATAATTACAGGAACCTGGGATCAGGAAGAAAATCTTGAAGAGCTTGCTTCTCAATATCCGGATAAAAAATACATATTATTTGATTCACCTGTTGATTATGAAAAATATGACTGCAAAAATGTTTACTCAATGGGATACAAGGCAAACGAGTCCGGGTACCTGGCAGGTATAGTCGGAGCATACATGACAACATCCCAAAATGAGGGTATAAACCCAGATAAGGCTATAGGCTTTGTAGGCGGTATGGACAATACACCGATAATCAATGACTTCTTGGTAGGATATATCGAGGGAGCCAAATCTGTAGAGCCGAATATAAAAGTAGCTGTATCCTATATAGGTAGCTTCACAGATTCTGCTAAAGCAAAAGAGTTAGCATTAGCACAGTTTAACTCTAGAAATGTTGATATAATATTTAGTGTTGCAGGTGCTTCAGGAACAGGAACTATTGAAGCCGCAGGTGGAGTTGGCAAATATGCAATAGGTGTTGATTCTGATCAAAGTGCATTATATGCGGGTAGAAAAGAACAAAGTGTGATAGTTACTTCAGCATTGAAAAGAGTAGATAATTCAATTTTGAATAGTATAAGCAAATATTTAGATGGTACTCTTTCTTTTGGAAAATATGAAGTTTTAGGTATAAATGACGATGCAATAGGTATAGTTAAGAATGATGTTTTTAAAGGCCTTGTAGATGCAGATTTTATATTGAAAATTGAAAAGGCAGAGCAACAATTAAAAAATGGTGAAATAAAAGTTACTTCTGCATTTGAAATAGACCAAGAGCAGGTTAAAAAGATGGTTGATTCTGTCCAATAAACTTAGTTCAGAGCGATATATCAATAGCTGCAGTCAGTATTGTTGATGAATTATTTGTGATAGACCTTAAAAAGCTTGTATTGCTATCAAAAAGTATACAAGCTTTTTATATAAGAATTGATAAGTAGTACTGGCTTATGAGTGAACAATAAACTTTGATATGAATTCACAATCGCAATTCGGAATGAGAGGTGAGTTAATGGCAAATATTTTGGAAGTCAAAGACTTAACAAAAGTATACCCTGGGGGGATATTGGCTAATTATAACATCAATTTTAGTATAAAAGAAGGAGAAATCCATGCTTTAGTAGGAGAAAATGGTTCAGGTAAAACTACCCTTATGAAGATGTTATTTGGCATTGAAGAAATAACAAATGGTGAGATTTATTATAAAGGGAAAAAAGTAGCTTTTGAATCATCAAAGGATGCTATAAAACTTGGAATCGGCATGGTGCATCAGCATTTTATGTTGGTTCCATCTTTGACAGTTGCAGAAAACCTAACTCTAGGTATTGAAAAAAAGAAGGGAGTATTTATTGATATGAAAAGCTGCATAAGTGCTGCTGAGGATATATCCAGTAAATATAATCTTAGAATAGACCAATATAAAAGAGTAAGAGATATTAGTGTAAGCATGAAACAAAAACTTGAGATATTAAAAGCGCTATACAGAGGAGCGGAGTTATTAATACTTGATGAACCAACAGCTGTGTTAACTCCACAAGAGACTGAAGAACTATTTGAACAGCTTTTAAATTTAAAAAAGCTAGGACATACCATCATATTTATTTCCCATAAACTAGATGAAATCAAACATCTATGTGACAGATTAACTATATTAAAATCCGGCAAGTGTATGGGAACTTACGATGTTGATGAACTAAGTCAGGAAGAGATCTCAAAGCTTATGGTAGGCAGAGACGTAGTGCTTAATTACAATAAAGAAGATACAAATCCAACTAAAAATGTACTAGAAATTAAAAACTTAACATACACAGATAAGTTCGGCATCAAAAAACTCAACAATATATCATTTAATCTAAAGAACTCTGAGGTCTTGGGGATAGCTGGAATAGAGGGTAATGGTCAAAATGAGATAGTATCAATTATAACAGGTCTTTTAGATGCAGATTCAGGTACGGTTATTTTTACGGATCAAGATATCACTAAAATTGATATTGGTAAACGCAGGAAATTAGGTATATCCCATGTTCCTGAAGATAGGATGATGCATGGCTGTGCTGAAGGGCTAAGCGTTAGTGATAACCTTATATCCAATGTGTATAAACAATTTACAAATAAAATTAATTTACTTGACTTTAATGAAATAAATGAATACAGCCTGAAGCTGATAAAAAAGTATGATATTAAATGCTCAAGTCCTAAACAAGCTATTAAAGGATTATCAGGAGGAAACATACAAAAAGCTATAGTTGCCAGAGAGTTTTCTGTTGATACTGAAGTAATAATCATAAATCAGCCTACAAGAGGAGTAGATGTTGGGGCAATGGAATTTATAAATGATAAGATATTAAATATGCGAAACCTGGGTAAGTCTATTCTGCTTGTATCTGCTAATCTTACGGAATTGCTTGGTTTGAGTGACAGGATAATAGTACTTAACAAGGGAAAAATTGTTGGTCAAATAAAAGATCTAAAAAATGTAACTGAAGAGGAACTTGGTCTTTATATGTTGGGACTTAAAAAGGATTCGGAAGATCAGTTAAAGGAGGCTTAATTAATGTTAAGGAGTGCCTGGAAAAAGTTAGATTACTATAGTTTAATCAGGGTAACGGTTGCAGTTTTATGTTCATTTGCATTAGCATCTTGTATTATATTCATCTTCAGTGATACACCGGTTGCTGCTATCTCAAAATTGTTTTTTGGACCATTGACATCCCAAAGAAATTTCTTTATCGTTATACAAACTATGATTCCCCTTATATTCACTGCTCTTGCCATTAATGTAATATTTAAAAGCGGGCTATTTAGTATGGCTGCAGATGGTGCATTCTATACAGGTGCTGTGATAGCTGCATTTATAGGGATTAAAATACAACTTCCCAACATTATCCATCAATTTGTAATAATTTTAGTTGCAGCTCTAGTAGGTGGAATTATCACAAGCATACCTGCGATCATCAGGGAAAAAACAGGGGCTAATGAATTTGTAACATCAATGATGTTAAACTCTGTTTTCTTTTTTATGGGGATATATGTGGTTAACACTTATTTACTTGATAAAGCAGCAGGTTATGCATCTGTAAGATTTAATGAGACTGCGTCATTGGGAAATTTGGTAAAAGGTACTCAGATTCATTATGGATTTTTGATAATGATAGCAGTGTTAATAGTTGTATATATACTAATTGAAAAAACAAAGACTGGCTATGAAATAAAACTTGTAGGATCCAATAAAAATTTTGCAATTTATTCGGGTATTAATGTTGGTCGTACTATTATAGTTTCACAGCTTATCGGTGGTATTGTAGCAGGTATAGGTGGATCTGTAGAAATGATCGGAATGTACAAAAGGTTTACATGGAACACTCCTGTAACATATGTATGGGATGGTATATTAATAAATTTACTGTCATCATCCAAACCTATATTCATTCCCCTAGCCGCACTCTTCATATCATATATACGAGTAGGTGCTGATATAATGTCAAGAGCTACACATGTTGATAATGGAATTGTTGCAATCATACAAGCTGTAATAATTTTTTTAGTTTCAGCTGAAAGATTTATGTATAGATTGAAAAAGAAAAAGGAAGAAAAACAGGCATTATTGACACAGCAAAGTATCGAAGGGGTAGCTAATTAGGTTATAGCTTTTAATAGTAAAGTACGAGGAGTGATAAAGTGGATATCTTATTTAAAAGTGAATTTTGGTTTGCAGTAATAAGAAGTACAACACCTGTTTTGTTTGCAACATTAGCAGCGAATCTTGCTTCAAAATCAGGGATAATTAATATAGCTATAGAAGGTACGATGTTAATAGCAGCGCTGGTAGGAGTAGTAACTAGTGCATTTACTAATAGCTTGCTTTTAGGTTTGTTTTTTGGGCTATTGTCAGGGGTACTTGTTACGTTGGCTTTAAGCTATTTTTCTTTAAAGTTGAAATCCAATATTTTAATTACGGGAATAGCAATAAACCTGGCCGCTTCAGGAGGAACAGTACTTGCTCTTTATACTATTACAGGGGACAAATCGGTTAGTACAGTTTTAAAAAGTGCAGTTTTCCCTACTGTTAATATTCCGATACTCAGGAGTATACCTTTTGTTGGAAATATACTTTCGGGACATAATCTATTGACATATGTAGCACTAATTTCTGTTGGGGTTATTTACCTATTATTATACAAAACACCTTTAGGAACCAGGATAAGGGCTGTGGGTGAATCCGAAGCAGCAGCTGAATCAGTTGGTATAAATATTAATAAGACAAAAACAATTGCAATTGTATTAAGCGGTATGTTCTCAGCATTAGGAGGTATGTTCCTATCCATGGGCTATTTATCGATGTTTACTGCTGGAATGACCTCGGGAAGAGGATTTGTAGCCTTAGCCACCGACGCAATGTCTGGCAGTAACCCGATAGGAGGTTTGTTTAGTTCATTAATATATGGATTTAGTGACTCCCTTGCAAATTATCTTCAGAACACTTCAATCCCATTGCAGTTTATACAGACATTCCCTTATATATTTATTGTAGTCGCATTTACAGTATTTAGTTATATAAAGAAGCTTAAGAATAAAGCAGAGGACAGTATATAATAGGATATTTTGTTTTGTGCATATGAAAAGATTATGCAAACCTGTAAAAATTCAATATAAATCGCGTATTAATTAGGAGGCAATGATGGATATAAGTAAAATAATAAAAGCAATTGATCATACATGCTTAAAACAGGCAGTGACATGGGAGGATATCAAAATATCGTGTGATGAAGCAGCAGATTTGGGGGTAGCTTCAGTATGTATACCGCCTTCATTCGTAAAGCAGGCCAGTGAGTACCTGGATAATAGGATGCCTGTTTGTACGGTCATAGGATTTCCATGTGGTTATCAGACAAAAGCGACAAAAGTGTATGAAGCTAAAGATGCTGTATCAAATGGTGCACAAGAGATAGATATGGTAATTAATATCGGAAATTTAAAAGACAAGAAATATGATCTTATATATCAAGAAATTATCGAAATAAAAGAGGCTATAGGCGATAGGGTGTTAAAGGTAATTATAGAAACATGCTTTCTAGAAGATGAAGAGAAGAAAGCAGTGTGTGACATAATAACAAAATCAGGAGCTGACTTTATCAAAACTTCCACAGGGTTTGGTACATATGGTGCAACAATTGAAGATGTGCTTTTGGTTAAGGAACATATAGGGAAAAATGTAAAAATAAAAGCAGCTGGTGGAATTAGAACATTGGAAGATGCTTTTGCTTATGTTGAGGCAGGAGTAGAAAGATTGGGTACAAGCGCTATCATTAAGCTTATAAACAAAGAAGACGTGGTTGGGTATTAAATGATGAACTCATAAACAGTAAATTAATTAGCAATATGGATGAAATCTATGAGGTGGATAGTATGAAAAAAAAGATAGTTATTATGGGAAGTTTTGTGGTTGACCTAATGGGAAGAGCACCGCACCTGCCAGAACCTGGAGAGACTGTAAAGGGTAGTGCCTTTAAAATGGGCCCGGGAGGAAAAGGTTCAAATCAAGCGGTTGCGGCTAAAAGGGCAGGTGCAAATGTTGACATTATATCCAAAGTTGGAAATGATGTTTTTGGGGAGTTAGCAATAAATAACTTCAGGCAGGAAGGGTTTAACACAGAGTATATATTTATAGATACCTTCAATCAGACCGGAACAGCATTGATACTGGTTGATGATACCACGGGTGAGAATGCGATACTTGTCACACTGGGTGCTTGCAGTAATATCACTAGTGATGACCTTGATAAGGCTAAACATATGATAAAAGAAGCGGATATATTTGTTGCTCAACTAGAAACTAATATTTCCGCCATAGAACAATGTATAAAATGGGCACATGAAAGTGGTGTTCAAGTTGTACTAAATCCTGCACCTATCCAAGAGATTGATAACATCATTCTGGCAATGGTTGATATAATAACCCCAAACGAAGTAGAAGCATCTAAACTGACGGGAATAGATATAAATTCTATTGAAGATGCAAGAAAAGCAGCAACTCTCCTTCAAGACAAAGGAGCAAAAAATGTGGTAATAACACTGGGGGCAAAAGGTGCTCTGGTAAGAGAAGGGGAAAGGGAGGAAATAATAGAACCTTACAAGGTAAACGCAATTGATACTACCGGCGCCGGAGATGCTTTTAACGGAGGCCTCGTAACAGCTTTATCTGAAAATAAAACTATCATTGAAGCCGCAAAATTTGCAAATGCATTGGCAGCCCTTTCGGTGACAAAGATTGGCACCGCACCAGCAATGCCATTTAGAGAAGAGATAGAAAGGCTTATGAATACAAATATATAATTTATATGAAATTGCACCTGAAGCTGATATGTATGCAATAGATGCTGATTCTTGAATGCTGATACTGAAAATATATAAATACTGTTATGTTAGACTCGTCAGCTTGGCGAGTCTTTATCTTTTCGCCGGGTGCCCCCCATGATAAAGGTGTCATTCTAATTTTGAGTGATAATATGAATAACGTATTCCCAGGTTAAAAAAGGAGAAATTTTAAGAAATACGGGCATAAAGGGAAATACTGTGCAAATACGAATAAATTTAATCAATAATAATAATTTTTGAAGATTGAAATATACTAAAAAAAGATAAATAATATAAGCAAAGGTCAAAGAAAGTCAAAGTCTAATTTTTGACCTGAAATTAACATATTATGGAGGTGTTCTATATGTTCTTAATACCATATAGCAAAAAAGGCAGAGGTTTATCAAACAGACCCCAGGATGTTTTCAATATAGACAGCTTTATCGAAAATTTCTTTGATGATCCGTTCATGCCTGCTTTGTTTACAGGTGATGCCCAGATAAGGGTGGACATAAAGGAGAATGAAAAGGAGTATATTGTTGAAGCAGACCTGCCCGGGGTAAAGAAGGAAGAAATTAATATTGAGCTTAATAATGACAGACTTACAATATCCGTAGCAAGAAATGAGGAAAAAGAAAACTATATAAGGAAAGAAAGAAGAAGCGGCAGCTATTGCAGAAGCTTCCATGTTGAAAATGTAGTCGAGGATAAAATTTCTGCCAAGTTTGAGAATGGGGTCTTATCTATGGTGCTTCCGAAGAAGGAATCGGGAGAAAACAGGAAAAATCGCATAGAAATACAGTAACAGAAAAAACCGGACTGCGGTTGTACCCGCAGTCCGGTTTTTTAATAAATTCTTACTTTCTTTTTTTTCTTGCTCCCACAATAATTGATAAATCTACAGATATGCTGTCAATACCAATGCTAAGAATATCCTTTACCTTTTCCCTTGGTACTCTCCATGATAAAGGTGTCATGTTTATAAGATGTTCAAGGCTCTCTCTATTTATAGGCAGAGTGTATTGTATTTGCTGAAGGTCTAAAATGCTGAGATTGCTCCTGAAATGTTCTATAACCTTTTCATTTGAATA
>LOES01000110.1 GCA_001515955.1 Clostridia bacterium BRH_c25
TACTGCAACCAAAGCACCGGTCTCCTTTGACCTTTCCAGAGCAGCTGCAATTACTCCGTCATCAACCATCATACCCTTATAAACCATGTAAAGCTTAAAGCTTGGAACGCCAAACTCTACAGAAGCCTTGAACTCCTCAAGGACTTCATCGGTCAGGTCGGTAATCGCAACATGAAAGGCATAGTCTATACAAGCCTGGGGTTCGACATGCTTAAACCTGTCCTTGACTGCTTCCACAAGCCCCATACCTTTTTCCTGAGTGGCAAAATCAAAAACCGTTGTTGTACCTCCGCAGGCTGCAGCTCTGGTACCGGATTCATAGCTGTCCGCTGAAACTGTCGCCCCCACAGGCAATTCAAGATGAACATGGGCATCAATGGCTCCCGGCAGTACCAATTTACCTGCCGCATCAACAACCAGCCCGCCTTCTAACTCCACATCCCTGGAAATCATCACAATTTTACCGTTTTTCACAGCGACATCGGCCTTATATGACTCCGATGCAGTGATGATTGTCCCATTTTTTATTATTAGATCCATACTTCCGTTCATAAAAAGCACTTCCTTTATATTATTCTTTTTACAGCTTTAAAGTGTAGGGGCACTATGGTTGATCCGTATCATTTACTATAATATCATACTTTCCCGGGACATATAACTCTTGTATCTGATGTACTGCAAAAAACCTTGTGAAAACCAACAGCACCTCCTATAAATGCTATAGCAGAATTTGACATATCAGCAGAAAGGTGGTATTCTTTTTACAAATTAGTTGCGTTCGCAACAATCAAGGATAAATTTGTTGTGTTTATTAACACTAGGAGGTGTTTTATATGGAACCACTTATGAAATACATTGGCAGAACCTGGCGTTGTGCGGTTTTATACAGAAATGACAAGCTTGAGCAGGAAGGTCTGAATGGCTATCAGCATACATATATCTTGAAAATCTGTCAGAATCCCGGAATTTCTCAGGAACAGCTTGCACAAATGATATTTATTAACAAAAGCAATGTTACACGCCAGCTTGCCTTACTGGAGCAAAACGGGTTCATAACCAGGAGCTCCTGTGAGAAGGATAAGAGGGTCATGCGGGTTTTTCCCACCCAGAAGGCTCTTGATATCTACCCAAAGGTACATGACCTTCTATTGGAATGGAATGCTTGCCTCATTGAAGATTTTACCAGGGAGGAATGCCATCAGTTGTATTCAATGATGGAGCGTGTGATGAATAAAGCCGTCTTACAGGTAGAGAAGGAAGTAAAGAAAGAAGAAAAATCATGCGGAAAATCTTAACCTATTTAAAGCCTTATCTGCCCAAGATGATATTGGGACTAATAATAAAATTTGTCGGCACCATTATGGATTTGCTGCTGCCGTGGATTTTGGCTTACACCATTGATGACATTGTTCCGCTGCAGAATGTGCGTCTCATTCTTATCTGGGGCATTGTCATGATTTTTTGTGCTGTTGTGGCACTGGTAACAAACATAATAGCAAACCGTATGGCATCCAAGGTTGCAAAGGGTGCAACCGAAGCCATCCGCCACGATTTGTTTGCGAAGATTTCTTATCTTTCCTGCAGGCAGGTTGACGATTTTACCATTCCCTCTCTGGAATCACGACTGACCTCCGATACTTACAATATTCACCATATGATTGGCCGGATGCAGCGTTTAGGCGTACGTGCTCCTATATTGCTGCTGGGCGGCATTATCGTCACTCTTACATTGGAGCCGGTGCTGTCACTGGTTTTAATACTGATCCTGCCTTTTATAGGACTGCTGGTATATATTGTCTCAAAAAAAGGCATCCCTCTTTATACCGGTCTGCAGCAAGCAGTAGATACCCTTGTACGCACAGTGCGCGAAAATATTACCGGTATTAGGGTAATAAAAGCGCTGTCTAAAACACATTATGAAAAGCAGCGTTTTTCCGATGTAAACGCTGAAGTGGTAAAGCGAGAGAAAAAAGCCGGTATCACTATGGCTGTGACAAATCCAATGATGAACCTGTTCTTGAATATGGGGCTCACCCTTGTCATTATTATAGGTGCATACCGTGTGAATGCCGGATTGACACAGCCGGGAAAAATCATTGCGTTTCTTACATACTTTACCATCATCCTCAATGCGATGCTTTCTGTCACCCGTATGTTTGTCATGTATTCTAAAGGAAGCGCCTCCGCCGACAGAATATGTCAGGTGCTGGATGCACCTGAGACCTTGAAACAAGAGCCTGAGAACCATGTGGATAATGGATACCATATTACATTTGATCATGTGTTCTTTTCCTATCATAAGGATAAATATAATATAGAGGATATCAGCTTTGCGCTGAAGCAGGGGGAAACCCTTGGAATTATAGGCGCTACCGGCAGCGGAAAAAGCACATTGGTTCACCTGCTGCTGCGCTTGTATGATGCAGACAAAGGTGATATCCGCATTCATGGGGATAATGTCCGCAGCATTCCTCCAAAAGAGCTGCACACTAAATTTGGAATTGTATTTCAGAACGATGTTCTGTTTGCCGACACTATCGCAGCCAATATTGATTTCGGCCGTGGATTGAACCGGGAACAAATCGAAGCAGCGGCTGATTCCGCACAGGCCAAAGAATTTATTGACTCTTTACCGGACGGCTATGATCATATGCTGACAGCCAAAGGTTCTAATCTGAGCGGCGGACAGAAACAGAGAATTCTGATGGCACGCGCATTGGCTGCACAGCCGGAGATCGTTGTTCTGGATGATTCCTCCAGTGCGTTGGATTATAAAACAGACTCTCTGCTCCGCAAAGCACTTGTTCAAAATTTCAAGGACACTACAACTATTATTATTGCACAGCGGGTCAGCTCTGTCTTACATGCCGACCGCATCCTTGTTCTGGAGGATGGCAAAGCCTTGGGATACGGCACACATGAGCAATTGCTTCAAAGCTGCGAAAGCTACCGGGAAATCAGCCTGTCGCAGATGGGAGGTGCAGTCATTGCGTAAAACTGTAAAACCACAGGAAAAGCCAAAGGACGGCAAAAAAGTTCTTATGCGTTTGTGGGGTTACTTGTACCAATATAAATGGATGGTATTGATAGCTCTGCTCCTTACTCTTCTCAGCAATCTTCTGGCACTGATCGGACCGATGCTCTCCGGCTATGCAATTGATGCCATTGGACCGGGAAAGGGGCAGGTACAGTTTCAGGTGGTTTTTTACAATTGCTTTTTGATGATTGTATTCTATCTTCTTTCCTCTCTGCTCTCCTATATTCTTTCAGTTTTGATGATACATCTCAGCCAGAAGGTTATCTTCAAAATGCGAAATGATGTATTTGACAAACTGGCGGATTTGCCCGTAGGATATTTTGATAAACATCATACCGGCGATATTATCAGCCGTATTTCCTACGACATAGATACAGTGAATGCATCCTTGTCCACCGATTTACTCCAAATATGCACCAGTGTAATTACGGTGGCAGGCTCTCTTGCCATGATGCTTTTCCTTTCTCCCATATTAGTGCTGGTATTTACCGTAACTATCCCTGTTTCGATTCTGCTGACCAAGTATATGACAGGCAAGGTACGTCCGCTATTTCGCAAACGTTCCGCCAAGCTGGGCGAGTTAAATGGGTTTGTGGAGGAAATCATCTCCGGTCAAAAGACCATTACAGTCTATCATCAGGAGGATACTATGATAAACCGCTTTGATTCAAAGAACAAAGAAGCGGTAAACGCCTATTATAATGCCGACTATTACGGCAGCATGACAGGCCCTTCCGTCAATTTCATCAATAACCTTTCCCTTGCGCTTATAAGCGTATTTGGGGCATTGCTTTATTTATTCAACCTTCTGACCTTGGGAAACCTTTCGTCTTTTGTACTTTATTCCCGTAAATTCTCCGGCCCCATCAATGAAGCAGCCAACATCATCAGTGAGCTGCAATCCACTTTTGCCGCAGCTGAGAGAATTTTCCGCCTGATTGACGAGGAGCCGGAGCCAATAGACATGAATGATGCTGAGATTTTAGACAATTTACAGGGTAACGTCAAGATGGAGCATGTTGATTTTGGCTACATCCCGGAAAAAATAATTATCAGGGATCTCAACCTAAATGCGGATAAAGGCAGCCTCGTTGCTATTGTAGGTCCGACAGGTGCAGGAAAGACCACAATGATCAACCTGCTTATGCGGTTTTACGATCCAAGCAGCGGAGCGATCTCTATTGACGGCAGGGATATTCAAAAAGTAACCAGGAAAAGTCTGCGTCTTTCCTATGCCATGGTTTTACAGGACACCTGGCTATTCCATGGAACGGTTTTTGATAATATTGCTTATGGTAAAAAGGGGGCGACAATAGACGATGTAGTCTCTGTAGCTAAAGCGGCAAAAATCCACAATTATATTACTCAGCTGCCGGAAGGCTATAATACTATCCTCAATGATGAGGGCATGAACATCTCTCAAGGGCAAAAACAGCTTCTCACTATTGCAAGAGCCATGCTGCTGAATTCTAAAATACTTATACTTGATGAAGCCACCTCCAACGTGGATACCCGCACAGAATTGCAGATTCAAGGAGCCATGCGCAAATTGATGCAGGGAAAGACCTGCTTTATTATAGCTCATCGTCTGTCTACCATTCAAAATGCCGACGTTATCCTGGTAGTGCGTGACGGCAAAATTGTGGAGCAGGGAAAGCATCAAGAGCTTCTGAAACGCAATAAAGTTTATGCAGAACTCTATAATTCACAGTTTCAATGATATAATGATATATCCGCCCCTGCAAAACTATTATTATCATCATGGCTATTACAACCGCAGAATTGGGTGTTGTCGCAACAGAAAAATGAAAAGTGTAAAGAAATCCTGGGAAACCTACAAAATTATTTGAAATTCCTGTGAATAATACTAAAAAACTAAGTTGACAACAACTGTATAAGCTGGTATTATAAATTTTAATATTATTTTGGCGTATACAGAATAATATCGGACAAATATATTGAACGCGCTTAGGGTATTACATTAGGACATAGCGCGAATTCAATGAAAATCAAGGAAATATTTACGCGAAATCTGAATCAGTAATGTAAAATGTTTTTCGCAAAATATATAAGACTGAGAAAAGGGGATTTTTCACATGCTGAATATGATAATGAGTTTATTTACAGTTATCATTAATAGCGTAGTCGTCAATGCTGTGCTAGACCTGGTTATTAACGGGATTCTGGTAGTATTACTAAGCTTGCTACTAGGTCTCGTGCTAATGATTAGCGTCAACAGCATTGTTTGGTCTGTGAAAAATTCCATATTATCAAAGGCGATGATTAGGATAAAAGGCAACGTGAAATTCTTTAAAGGATTAGAAGTCGGTATGAACCGGCAGGATTCATTTGCTTAAGTACCTGGGAGCTGCAAGCGGTATGAAAGCTTGGCCGGTCGACAACTGGAGTTGACCGTTAGTAAAAATTAAAAATGGGTGGTAGCACGAGGACTTTTCGCCCCAGTGGGATGAGAAGTCCTTTTATTTATCAAAAATGTGGAGAAGAGGAGGAAGCGTATGAAATATTCAGGTGCAGAGCTTACTATTAAGCTATTGGAAAAACAGGGAATTGAATTTATTGCGGGCATACCGGGAGGGGCTAATCTGCCGCTATATAACGCATTATATGAAAGTCCCATACGGCATATATTGGCCAGACACGAGCAGGGAGCCGGCTTCATCGCTCACGGTATGGCAAGATCTACAGGTAAGACAGCTGTCTGCTTTGCTACTTCCGGGCCGGGAGTTACAAATACCATAACTGCCGTAGCCGATGCCAAGCTGGATTCGGTGCCCATAGTATTCATCACAGGGCAGGTATCTCTATCCCTTATTGGTACGGATGCTTTTCAGGAGGTTGATACTTATGGACTGACTTTGCCTATTACCAAGCATAATTTTCTCGTACATTCAGCCAGGGAATTATTGGAGGTTATACCCGAAGCATTCAGAATTGCTCTTTCCGGTCGCCCGGGACCTGTGGTAGTGGATATTCCCAAGGATGTGCAAATGGAAATGATTGAAATAAACGAGCTGCCGGAGCCGAGCATCAATCCGGCCGATTCAAGGGTAAGCGTGAGTGATGCTGCAAGGATAGCCAGAATTATTAATGAGGCCAAGCGGCCCTTGATGCTTATAGGAGGCGGAGTTATCAACTC
The DNA here is from genome assembly GCA_001515955.1 of Clostridia bacterium BRH_c25. The sequence continues at coordinate 6,195 of LOES01000110.1, forward strand.
AAACGCCCAAGAGCTGTTATTAAAGCTTATTAAAAAGAACACCATTCCCGCAGCTTCTACTCTGATGGGTTTGGGGTGCATCCCGCAGGATGATGCTCTTTCTCTAGGAATGCTGGGTATGCACGGTGCCCGGTATACAAATTATATAGTCAATGAGGCTGACCTGGTCCTGGCCTTTGGAGTACGTTTTGACGACAGAGCTACAGGAAAGATAAAAGGCTTTTGTCCCGATGCAACTATAGTCCATATTGATATTGATGAATCAGAAATAGATAAGGTTAAAAAGACAAACATTTCTGTTACGGGAGATATTGGCCAGGTAGTATGTGAAATGCTGCCCTACATCAATCGTGACAGCCGTTCTGAGTGGATGGATTATATCAAAGGCATGAAGCTGGAGTATCCCGTGGAGCTGCCTGAGGATAAGAGTCCCTACCATCCCTGCAGCTTTATCAGAAAAGTTGGGGAAATGCTTGACGAGAACACCATCATCACAACAGATGTGGGTCAGCATCAGATGTGGGTAGCTCAGGCCTATCCCTTCAGAAAACCGCGCACGCTGCTGACCTCCGGCGGCCTGGGTACCATGGGAATAGGCTTGCCGGCGGCAATAGGAGCTGCGCTGGCTCATCCTGACAAGCGCATAGTCTGCTTTACCGGGGATGGGTCCATCCTGATGAATATTCAGGAGCTTGCAACCCTTGCAGATTTAAACCTGAATGTTACTGTCCTCATAATGAACAACAAGCACTTGGGGTTAGTCAGGCAGCAGCAGGAACTATTCTACGAAAAACACTATATTGCTACAAAATTCATAGCTAATCCTAATTTTGCGAGAATTGCCGGGGGCTTTGGAATAATAAGCTACGACCTTGAAGATACAGAGGACCCGATGGGGATTCTGAAAAAAGCCTTCAGTGAGCCGGGACCCTGTGTCATAAATGTTCCTATAGATCCTGAAGAGCAGGTTACTCCCATGGTTCCTCCAGGAGCCGCAAATAATGAAATGATTGGAGGCTGTTATGATGACACAGATATTTAATATTGTTTTAGAGCTTACTGTTAACAACCATCCTGGGGTGATGTCCCATATTACCGGTTTGTTTTCTCGAAGAGCCTTCAACCTGGAGGGTATACTTTGCGGAAGAGTCGGGGATGGCTCTACCAGCAAAATCTATTTGCTGGTAGGCAAGGATGACCGCCTTGACCAAATAATCAAGCAGGTTAAAAAGTTGTATGATGTACTCGATTTTAAGCTTCATGAGGATTATAACAGTGCATTATTTGACAGGGTCCATGAGGTAATTATTAAGGAGCCTTCATAGACATAACACATGTTTGTGAATGCTAAGAAATTTTTTTGAAAATTTTACAATATATTTAGGGTTGATAAGTGTCCGTTTCATTGTTATACTTGTGATATCATGCACCTATAGCTCAGCAGGATAGAGCAACGGTTTCCGAAGCCGTGTGCCGTGGGTTCGACTCCCTCTAGGTGCACCATAACTCACCCTGAATATAAAAGACTTGCCGTTATCAGCAAGCCTTTATTCTTTTTTGATATGTATTATTACACATCCCAAGTTGTAAAATGTATAATAAAAGCATACAATATGATTAAATTTTTATAATATTCCCATGTCTCCACCTTCTGCAAGGTGGAGTCCCGCTTATAAAATTTAGATACTTGAGGAGGATGTACGTGGAATACAGATATACTAATTTTAATGAAAAGCGCATGTATGTTTTTAGTGAGCTTGTAAAAAGGTATTGGAATGGAGGCTTGAAAAGTGTTGATGATCTAGATACCTTAGCTGATGAGATCAGGAACAAATATGGATTTAGCGATAAGGAAATACCATTTATAAAGAATCATATAAGAGTAGCTATGGGATTGGATCCCAAGGGGGATGATGCATTTACCGATGAGTTGGATATTGTTAAAGGTTACAAAGAAATCCATCAGCCTGTGGTTGCCAGGATTGAAGGTCCCTGCGAGCATTGCAGCAATGAAGCGTGTGAATGCATGGAAGTGGGCAAGTATGAAACCCGGATGTATAGCAGGTTAAATGAATCTGCAACTATAAATGATGATTGTTTAAGCTGCGGATACACTGTTCCTGAATGTGATTTTGGGGCAGTCGTAGATAAGATAGAGTTCATGCCGGTCATTGATTTGTTAAAGGATAAAAAAACACATGTGTATGCTGCAGTAGCGCCGGCCATAGTTGGTCAGTTCGGCGAGAGTGTCGGTATGGGCAAGCTGAGAACTGCTCTGAAGATGCTGGGCTTCAAAGATATGATTGAGGTAGCTTTGTTTGCTGATATTTTGACAATAAAAGAAGCCTTTGAGTTTAATCATCTGGTGAAAAGCGAAGATGATTTCTTCTTGACGAGCTGCTGCTGTCCGGTATGGTTCAACATGATAAAAAACAATTATCCTGATATCTATAAACACCTGTCTCCATCAGTATCACCAATGATAGCCTCAGGCAGAATTCTAAAAAAATTATATGATAATGTCAAGGTTGTATTCATTGCCCCTTGTATCGCAAAAAAGGCTGAAGCTAAAGAGACCGATCTAAATGGAGCGATAGATTATGTCTTGAATTTCAGAGAACTCCAGGAGATTTTCAAAGCCCTTGAAGTTAATTTGGAAGAGCTTAAAGCCGATGACAAGGATCAGGCATCCTTTGGAGGAAGAGTGTATGCAAGATCCGGTGGTGTCAGCTTTTCTGTCAAAACAGTGGTTAACAGGCTGGAGCCCAGCAGAGTCATTAAGCTTAAAGCAAAAAAGGTCAGTGGTGTTAAGGAATGCAAAAAAGTACTGGAGGATCTGCGTGACGGAAAGAATATCGATGCCAACTTTATTGAAGGCATGGGATGTCCAGGGGGCTGTGTAGGTGGACCCAGAACTAACATTGATGCTTTGAAGGCTGCAAAGCTGGTTAATGATTTTGGTGAAGATTCTTTTATATTGACTCCCTTTGACAATTTGAATGTAATGAAAATCTTGAAGCAGTTAGGTATCAATTCTATAGAAGAGATTATGCAGAATGAAGAAATAACAAAAATATTATCCAGATAACCTGGGAGCTTGGCACCTACGCACCAGCTTTATATGCACAGATAAAAAACTCGCCATTTCTGACGAGTATCTTACATATTGGCAAGTTATATCTCTAAAGTGTTTTTTTAGAAACTGTCACTGTCGTACTGTAATCATGAGCTTTATCCGGTATCTCAGTGAAGTTATCGACCTTAAGAAGACCTGTTCCTTCACAGCTCGTTGCATTTTTCGCTTTCCAATAAGGAATATCCACCTTAATATTGACCATCCCATAATGAGCCGAAGCTGCATCCGGCAATTTGTCCTGTAATGTCGCATAGAACTCAATTCCTGTCATCGTTCCGGCACCGGAATCAACCTCAAAATTATCCACTTCTCCTTTTTTAATTAAATTCGGAAATGATTTTTCCTGACCCCATGGTACGCTTTTGCTGATTAGCTCCAAATCCCTGTCCAATCTGTTGGCAATTGTAATTTTATATGTCCACTTTGGCATGAGTAACCTCCTTAATCATTTATTATATTAGTCTATCACATATTGTTTTCGGTCTCTTTTATAGGTTAACAGCTCGCTTCCATAAAGGTAGTCGTCCACTGCCACTAATGATGTATTTCCATCGTAAACACGGTAAATAGCTACATATTTCTTAAAGTCCCACAGAACGATTTCCCTGTCATAATCTTTCTGCAGGTATTTGATTGTTCGGGAAGTCGAACTCGAATCCTCATTGTAATACTCCTTTAAATTTTTAATACTATACTCTGTCGTGAGCGTATCTTTTAATGAATATGCACTTCCACCCTGCCCTTGTGCAGGCGCATTACTATAGGAACCCTCTATGACATTTGCTATTCGAAATTCTTTTGATTGCGTCATCCGTGTTGATGAAACATGCTTGATGTCGACTGTTTCTGAATATTCAGTGTTCGCGCCAAGAGAAATCTTCAGGTTTTTTTCGGCTGTAAAAACGCACACGCTAAAATATTTACTTATGAAGTTAAGCTTTGTATAAGAATCTTCTATGTCCGGGTCATTGATATCATCCCAAAGGTTTTTGGGGATGTCGTATACATCAGTAATTCCAAGTATCTGTATATACGAAAGAGGTAAATTATCCGGCAGCGCTTCAAGGTCCGGTGTTTCAGCAACTATTTGTACCTTACCCTTGATGTTTTGCCAGGATGAAAAATCAAGTTGTTCCATTGCTGACCTCCTTTGACAGAATGATTTATTCACATATAAAAATATGCAAGAGATTAGGGATAACAATCTATATTGAACGCACTTAAGATATTACATCGGGTATAGTGCGAATTCAATAATAATCAAAGAAACATTTCGCGAAATTCGAATTGAAAATGTAAAATGTTTTTAGCGAAATATATAGGTTCATTGATTATTGGCTTATATTATATTATTTTAAAATATTCTATCACATTTTTATCCATAATTATACACTATCATGCAGTTTTTTTAAAGCCGCATGATAGCTTCAGGCAATTAACCAAAAACCAAGAAAAACTGAGATCAATCGGCCTCAGTTAATTCCTGCTTTGTATTGTTTGGTAAAAAAAAGATCGTTTTCTTGTCCTTGAAGTAATAGTACATTAGACTGTGTGCGACGCCCGCTTTCAGCGAACTCATACAGAGCCGCCTCTAAAATTTGTCCGGCCAGATTCGGGCATCTTCCTTTGTCACCCATAAATGTTCGGGCACAAAGGTTGGCTGGATATAGGGATTATCCTCCAAATGTCTGATAACCCACAAATAGAACATTGCATATCCTGGTGCTGTTGTTTGTGGATGTGTCATACCTTCAGTTATCTTCATTGTGTCATTGTTTCTTACCTTGTATACCTCTTCGCCTACCTCTGCATATCCAAAACCGTTTTGCGGCAGGAATTTATAATAATATATTTCTGGCTGAGGATGGTGATGAGGAGGATAGCTGGACCATTTACCCGGATGATCTATTACCTCTCCAATAACCAGATTTGAATCTGCTGCATTAGTTGTATCGAAAATGGTTCTTACGGTTCGGGTTGAAGTCTCTTTCATTGTCCCTTTGCCACGCTGTTCACTGTGACATTCTTCCGGTGTAAACAGCTTGTCTTGGAAGCTCTTTTCATTTTCTGTCATAATTACTGCCAACTCTGCATCCTTAGAAAGCGCTGTGATCTTAATGGCAATCCCCTTTGGAACATGCAAGCACCACGGTTCTTGGTCGAAGCAGCTTTCTCTTTTGGCACAAACCTCATTGTCAAGCCATTTGTAGACAACCTCACCCCTTATAAGAAGGTAGGCCCTTTCCTTTTCCTCTTGATTTTCCTGGCTTTCTCCAGCTTTAAGCTCAAGTATTCCAAAATCCATGAGCATCTCTGCATTTTTGCCCTTTATTTCTGTTATGCTGTTATAGCCTTGAGCAAATGCTTGTTTTTGTCTTATTATCATAAAAACATCATCCTTTATGAATTATTTTATAAATGTCTCTATCTCTTGTGTCACGCTTTCTACATCCAGACGATAGTATTTCAGAAGCTCTGCCGGCTTACCGGACTGACCAAACTGATCCTGTACACCCAGCTTTTTCAGCTTGACTCCATCTAACTCCCATAGAACGTCACTGACAGCATCTCCCAATCCACCTATTACGGAATGTTCCTCCAGGGTTACCAATTTACTGCATTTTGCTGCATATTTTTTTATCATCTCACTATCTATTGGTTTTATGGTATACATGTTGATGACAGCTGCATCTATCCCCTTTCGGGATAAGCCTTCGGCCGCTTCCAAGGCTGTAGAAATCATCAGGCCACAGGAGAATATCGCAATATCCTTGCCCTCTCGAAGAACATTTGACTTGCCAATCTTAAAGGGCATATCCTCCATCACAGGGGAAGGCATCCTTGCCAGACGTATATAAACCGGTCCTTGAAAATCTGCCGCTGCCCGGATGGCTTTGTGGGTTTCCTTCTCATCACAGGGACAGAGTATCGTCATACCAGGTATTACGCGCATCAATGCAATGTCTTCAATGGCCTCATGACTACCCCCATCTTCTCCAAGGGTAATACCTGCATGGGTCATTGCCAGCTTTACATTGGAGTTAGGATAAGCAACAGAGTTTCTAACCTGCTCATATGCTCTCCCTGCACCAAATAAAGCAAAGGTACTAATGAAAGGTATAAAGCCCATCTCTGCCATTCCTGCAGCCATACTGGTCATATTTGCCTCTGCAATCCCCGCGTTAAAGAAGCGATGGGGATAGCTTTCTGCAAAACCACAGGTCATGGTTGCGTGAGACAAATCTGCATCCATCACCACTATTTTGTTATTTTCAGCTCCAAGGGCTACCAATGCATCTCCATAGGCAGCTCTTGTTGCAATCATCTTTGACATTTCCTTTTCCTCCCTTATTTCAACTGATCCAGAGCCTGGGCCAATTGCTCCTCAGATAGTGCTTTTCCATGCCACCCTACTTGGTTCTCCATGAAGGATACACCTTTACCCTTGACTGTACGTGCAATGATGCACTTAGGTTGTCCTTCAACCTTTATGTCCAAGCCGTCGATAATCGCTTCAATATCATTGCCCTCAAGCTCTATTACATGGAAGCCAAAGCTAAGATACTTGTCTGCGATGCTTTCAACTCCCATTACCTGGTCATTGGAACCATCAATTTGCAAACCATTATTATCAATGATTACAGTAAGGTTATCAAGCTTGTAGTGGGCAGCTGCCATGGCAGCCTCCCAGACTTGACCCTCCTGCAATTCTCCATCACCCAGAACTGTGTATACCTTTACATCGCTATTCTGCAGCTTTGCACCCAAGGCCATACCGGTTGCAATAGATACACCTTGACCGAGAGAACCCGTCGATGCATCCACACCCTGTAGCTTTTTCTTGTCTGGATGCCCCTGTAGATGACTGCCCAATTGGCGAAAGCCCTTTAGCTCCTCCTTTGGAAAATACCCTTTGTCGGCAAGTACCGCATAAAGTGCCGGAGCTGCATGACCCTTGGACAAAACAAAGCGATCTCGATTATCATCAGTGGGATTTGCAGGGTCAATACGCATCTTGCTATAGTAGAGCGCTACAATTATTTCCATCATGGATAAGGATCCACCAGGATGCCCTGACTGGGCTTGGGTAATCATTTTTAGTACCTCACGGCGTAGTTCTTTACATTTATTATCTAAGTCTGCTTTATCCATATTGTTCCTCCATTTTTTAGAATCGGATTAGTGAGATGCACCAAGATAACTTTTCTTAACCTCTTCATTGTTTCTGAGTTTATCTGCTGTATCGGTCAGTATAATCTCACCTGTTTCAATAACATATCCTCTATCTGCGATCTTTAATGCAGCATTGGAATTCTGTTCAATCAAAAGTACCGGCAACCCGCCTTGATTGATCTTCTTAATTATCTCAAAAATACTTTGAATGATGATAGGTGCAAGTCCTAGTGACGGCTCATCCATCATAATCAGCTTTGGCTTTTGCATTAATGCACGGCCTACTGCGAGCATTTGCTGCTCGCCCCCGGAGAGTGTTCCTCCACGTTGGTTTTCCCGTTCTAGAAGTCTTGGAAACAAGCTGTAAACATAATCCAAGTCATCTCGTATACCAGGACCCTTCCTTAAATATGCACCCATGTCCAAATTCTCACGGACAGTAAGGTTTGAAAATATATGACGTCCCTCTAGACACTGAGCCATTCCGAGGGCTGCAATTTTATGAGGCTTCATTCCATCAATTTTCTCGCCCATAAAACGAACTTCCCCAGAAGTTATTTTACCCAGCAAGCCGGAAATAGACCGAAGGGTTGTTGTTTTTCCTGCCCCATTTCCGCCAATCAGTGTAACAATTTCGCCTTCCTTAATATCAAGGGATATGCCTTTTAATGCATGAATTTCTCCATAATGGAAATTTAAATTCTTAACCTCTAAGATGCTAGACATCCAAGCCACCCCCCAAATATGCTGCAATGACTTCCTCGTTGTTTTGTATATGCTTAGCATCGCCAAATGCTATTTTTTTGCCATAATTCAATACACAAATTATATGGGTTACACACATGACCAGCTTCATATCATGTTCAACTAATAGAATTGTAATACCTTTATCACTTATTTTACGGATGATCTCCGTCAGCTCCTCCTTTTCTCTACCATTCATTCCTGCCGCCGGCTCGTCAAGCAACAGTAGCTTGGGATCACTTGCCAATGCTCTGGAAATTTCCAGTCGTCGCTGCTCTCCATAGGACAGATTGCTCGCATTATAATAAGCCTTTTCTGATAAATTCATAAAATTAAGGATCTCCAAGCTTTTCTTTTCAACAGCTGCTTCCTCTTCTTTTTGCTTCTTGGTTCTGAGTATGGAAGCCGCCAGACCTGCCTTTGTTCTTGTATGACAGCCTACCATTACGTTTTCTAGAGCGGTCATATTTTTAAACAGGTTAATATTCTGATAGGTACGAGAAATACCTAATTCATTTATCTTATAGGGAGGCAGACCCTGAATATCCTTTCCATTGAAGATGATTCTTCCACTAGTAGGGGCATACACCCCGCTAATTATATTAAACAAGGTGGTTTTTCCTGCTCCATTAGGCCCAATAAGGCCGAAAATGGCACCCTGTGGGACTTCAGCTGTAACCTCATTGACAGCTACAAGACCTCCAAATTTAATGGTTGCTTTTTCAAACTTTAGCATTTTCCTCAGCCCTCTTTCCAAGCTTGTTTTTCACCTTAGCACCTATTGTGTCCATGATGCCTACAACACCATTGGGCAGATAGAATAGGACAACAAGTATAAATACTGCATAAATCAACATTTGATATCTTACAAAGCTCTGCATGGTCTCCGTAATGATAACCAATATTGAAGAACCAATTACAGGACCTGAGAGAGAGCCTATGCCTCCAAATAGAAGCATTGTCATAAACAGTTGAGATTGAGTAACCATAAAGGTATCCGGACTAATAAAATGTACAAGGTGGGCATACAATCCACCTGCAAGACCTGTGAGAAATGCACTGATCGCAAAGGCCATTATTTTATAATATCGAACGTTAATACCCATTCCGTTGGCAGCGTGTGGGTTTTCCCTTATTGCAATAAATGCCCTTCCTATTCTGGATTTAATGAGTCTGTTCTTACCAATCAAGACCAAAATTACCACCACAAGGAGTAGAAAAAATTTACTCTGGTTACTTTTAAAGGTGTAATTAAACAGGCTGATAGGTGGTATGTTTATAATCCCAGAATAGCCATTGGTAAGTGAGTCCGTTACAGAAACAAACATAAATACCATTTGTCCAAAAGCAATGGTCAGCAGAGACAGAAAGTGTTTTACCAGCTTTGCTGCAGGGAAGGCTATGATAATTCCAAATATCATAGAAAGCAAGCTGCCCAGAATAACTGTAATTGCCGGTGGAATGCCATAATTCATAGTGAGCAGCGTAGAGCCGTAGGCGCCTATGGCATAGAATGCAGCATGTCCGAAGGAGACCTGCCCTGTATATCCAAAAAGAACATCAAGACCGGTTACAGCAATGATATTAATGCAGATAAAGCAGAGCACCAGTGCCAGATAGCGTTCACGAAGCATGAAGGCACATATGATTGCCACTGCCAGCAAAACAAGGATAATACCCTTTCTCTCTTTTATTTTTTCGAGCATAATTCTTCCTCCAAATTTATTAATAATGAATTTGTTTTATTCCATTACCTGCTCTTTAAATAGGCCTGTTGGCATAAATATCATGACTGCAATCAACACTGCAAAGGATATAAAATCCTTATAGCTTGAAGTAACATAGGCAGAAATAAAGGTTTCAACAAAGCCAAAGAATAAACCACCAATGATGGCCCCATACATATTGCCATAGCCACCTACAACGGCTCCGGCAAAGCCTTTCTGACCTATCATTGCACCCATGGACACATATACTCCGAATATTGGTCCTATTACGGCACCAATACCACCTGCCAGCATGGATGCAATGCCCCAGGAAGCACCCTTTGCAGCAGGTACATTAATGCCAAGGGCGCTGGCTGCCAGCTCATCCTGCGCAGCGGCTCTCATGGAGGTGCCAAACTTGGACTTTGTCATAAAGAAGTGAAGGCTTGTCATACATACAACTGCAACACCAAGAGCCATAAGGTTCTCAGGAACAATTTTATATCCCAGTATATTTATGGCATCTGTCTTAAATAAAGAGGGAAACTGCATAACATTGCTGCCCCACGTAAACATAGCAGTGTTTTGAAGAATCATTGAAATAGATATAGTACAAAGAATAACATATACCGTCTGAGCACCTTTTTCCAATAGCTTTGTAACAAGTACTCTCTGGATAAACATTCCCAGACAAAACATAATGACCATAGTTAGGAACAGAGATACAAAAAAGGGTAACCCCATATACTTGTAAAAGGTAAGACTTATAAATGCCCCGAACATCAGCATATCTCCCTGTGCCAAAGACATCAATCCTGATGCCTTATATATAAGACCATATCCAAGTCCAACCAAGCCATATACACAACCTATCATTAAAGCCCCAATTATCAACTGAACGATCATAAGTCTTTTCCTCTCTTCTTGTTTATCTTAATTATTGTATAGAAAAAGTGTTAATCAAAAAGCTTGTCTTATGATTAACACTTTTTATTAACTCTTATGAATTATTTATTTGCTTTCCAGTCTTTATATAAAACGTTTTTCCCACCATCAATAATGTAAGTACGAGCTTCCTTCAAGCCATCGCCAGAGCCATCAGAGAAGTTAAATGTACCTGCAATACCTGGGAAAGCTTTGATATTCAGGAATGCTTCGCGTATAGAATCTGGATTGTTAATATCCGTTGCATTTCTTAGCGCCTCGCAGATCAGTACCACACTGTCATAGCCTCTGTAAGCAACATCAGATACAGGGAGTGCCCCATACTCTGCAACAAATGCCTTAAGCATTGCCTTTTCTACTTCATTTGTTGCATCTTCTACAGATGCTGGAATTACTGCTCCGGAACCAAATATAACACCATTGGCTGCATCTCCTGCTACCTTTATAATATCAGGTACACCTAAGCCCTCTGGACCGAATACATAACCCTCATACCCATTTCTTCTAAACTGCTTTAGTGAAAGAGCCAGTTCATTTGTCATACCATAAACAATAACACCTTCAGGCTTTGCATTAATAATCTTTGCAATTTGGCCAGTGTAATCTGTATCAGTTGCTTGATAGGTTTCTTCGGTTATCACTTGAACATCACTGCCCAACAGTGCTTTTACACTTTCGATACCGGACTTGCCGTATTCAGATGCCACATAAAACAAGGCAACCTTCTTGATACCCATTCCCTTCATAGTGTCCACAAAAGCCTTATTGGGCAAATCGGCATTGGCTGTACCTCTGAAGATATAGTTAAATCCGGCGTTGGTATACTTTGGGCTTGTACCGCCGCCTACTTGAATAACTTTTGCTTCCTCTGTAATTTGTGTGGTTGCAAGGATGTTAGGGCTGGAATTGGAACCAACTATTGCTGTTACCTTGTCTACGTCAACCAATCTTGTTACTGCCTTTACAGCACCTTCTGGAGTTGATTTGTCATCGTATACAACCAGTTTTACCGGATGACCATTGACACCGCCTGCTTCATTGATTTGCTTTACCGCTAGCTGTCCACCTTTTTCCATCATCTCACCAGCTAGTGCATTTGAACCTGTAATTGTTCCATAAAGACCAATTTTGATTTCCTCTGTGCTGACATTCTTCGCACTTGGGTCCGGAGATGAGGCTGGTGATACGGCATTGTCACTTTTTGCGCAAGCAGTCATACCTGCAATCATCAGAACTACCAATAACATTGATATTACCCTTTTATACATTTTCTTCCCTCCACCTATATACTATTTTTTTTAAATTGAAACCTAATCCTCTTAGATGCTATTATATAATAAGAGTCAAACTCATAATATTCACTTTGCTTTGAATATTGTATAAAATAAGTAGTTGAATTTAAACTCGAATAATAAATCTTTCATAATGTTTAGAATTTTTATACTATTTTTATATATGAAGACCGGAGGATAGTAGTATGAAGTATCATCCTTTTCGAAAAAAAACAAGGATTAATACCAAGCTGTTTCTGATCTTTCTATCTACTATTTTTATTCCACTAATTGTTTTTGCTTTATTTCTATATAACCATCAAATCCGGCTTATGGAATCCGAGTCCAAGAAATCTGCTGAGCGGGAGCTGGTTCAGATGGCAGATAGAATTAGCCTTGAATTTACACAGATTGTGTCCGTATCCAATCTGTTTTATTTGGATAGGGATTTAGGAAGCTTTTTAAAAGACTATAATAGCACCTTCAGTGAAGATTTTGAAGAGCCCTATGATATAAACAGTATTCTCAACAAATATAGCGCAGGCGTAAACAACACCAATTTTCAGTGTGTGGTTGTGGCTCTCAATGGCAAGGTTTTTGGAACCCCCATGTTCTTAAAAAAAATGCCTTATCTCGACATAGAATCACGGCAATGGTATCCCTCTATTAAAAACTATCAAACCAGTGTTATTTGGATCAACGATTCTTATCTGGACAAGCTTTTTACTTCACCGGATTATCCCTACGTTTATATCATACGTCAGCTTCACGATTTAGAAACCTGGGACAGAATAGGCACCCTTATTATAGGTATTTCAGAAAACCAAATTCGTAAGAAGTATTCAGGATATGTGGGCTCTACTCAAAGCACTTATATATTAGACAACAAGGATCATATCATTTCCTATATAGATAATCTTGATTTGAGCAATAGTCCCTTAGGGCTGGCGGACCGCTTTAGAAATTACTCAGGCTCCTTTGTCTACGGTTCAGGGGAATATAAGAAGCTGGTCACCTTTCACACTATTAATTCTACACAATGGAAGATTGTTACCTTCTCCGATATAAATGCACTTTTTACCACATTTTCTGGTGCACTAAATGTTTTTCTAATGATTATGCTTTTTTACTTGATAACAACAACTATTCTATTCTTTGCTTTAGGAAAGAGGTTTTTAAATCCTATTAATAATCTTTACAACAAAATGGCCAAGGTAAAAACGGGAGATTTAAATGTCAGAGTAACTGTAAACTCCAACGACGAGATTTCTGAGCTGTCTGAACAGTTTAATGATATGATAAGTAAGATACAAGAGCTTATGTCTCAAGTTGTAACGGAACAGGAGTTAAAGCGCGAGGCAGAGATTATTTCTCTACAGAGCCAGATTAATCCCCATTTTCTATATAATACCCTTGCATCCATCCGCTTCATGGTTTATTCAGGAAACAAGGAGGATGCAGATATCATTATACTTGCGCTCATCCGTCTAATGAAAAATTCTCTTTCTGACAGCAAGAAATTCATTACGGTTGATAAAGAGATTTCACTGCTTCAAGATTATATTAATATACAGAAGCTTGCTTTTACTAAGCCTCTTACAGTCAAGCTAAGTATTGAGGATGATATCAAGGATTGCAAGATTATCAAGCTATTGCTGCAGCCCTTAGTAGAAAATGCCATTATGCATGGCTTAAAGCCCAAAAAAGATGATTGTGTCCTTTCAATAACAGGGCGTTCAATTGATTCTGCTTTAGAGTTTATTATTGAGGACAACGGCATTGGCTTTGATAGCTCAAAATGTGATTTGAGCAGCAAGACACCTGACTTCACAAGAGGTGTTGGCATGCAAAATGTACATGGCAGAATAATCCTTAACTTTGGAGAGCAATATGGGCTAAATATCTGCAGTCATATCAATAAAGGTACCACTGTCACCCTTCGTATACCGAAAATAATTAGTAAAGGAGATTATCTATCCTATGAACATTTTGATAGTTGACGATGATGCTATAATCCGAAACTGGCTTTCTATGCTGTTAAAACAACTGCACCAATATGAAATAACGTTATTTGAAGCAACGGATGGACTTGAGGCTTTAAATATTTGTGCTGTTTCCCCCATTGATCTGGTCATAACCGATATAAAAATGCCTCAGATGAATGGAATAGAATTAATCAGTCGCTTAAAAAACGAATATCCTCAAATAAGAACCTCAGTCCTAAGCTCCTACGATGAATTTGAATATGTGCGCATTGCTCTGAAATCCGGTGCCTTGGATTATACCTTGAAGGCAGAAATGAAGCTTGAGGATATTACCGCCTTGCTTGAGAAGACCCTCAATAATATCAAGATGGAAGAGTCCGTGCAACAAGGTCTTTCGTCTTACTATTCTGCCATCGCTGAGACTAAGAAGAGTTTTATGGAATATATTGAAAATGGCCATATCCCTAGCGAACAATTTTTGTCTGCACTAAATCCCCCATTATCCATGAACTATCTGTGCATATCTATCTTTAAAACAGGAAATAACAATGTAGCAGATATTCCGATTTTTATTATTTCTAATATCTGCAATAATACCATGTGGGGTGAAAGAATTAATGGTGTGGCCTTCCCTTGGGATAAGGATTACTTTGTACTTATGTATAACTGCACCGATACAATCAGCGAGCATCAAGAAACAGAATATATAAAGCTGTTTTCTTTACTTGACAATAATATCGAAAAACACATTAATATTCCTATATCCTTCAGCATTAATGTTATCTGCAAGAAGGAGGATAACCTTCGACAAAAATTTATGGAAGCTCTTGATATTATGAGCTACCGACAATATTATTCTCTGTCCATCAATTTAGATAAGAGAATCATTGAACAGCATAGCGGGCGCAAAGAGCTGGTCCGTACTATTCAAAAGCTTTTGGATGTAGGCAATCATGAACAGGCAGTCTCTGTTCTTTTGCAGCAGCTTGCCTATATGCATAGCATTTATGTTTCTCCTAAAAAGGTCAATGCAGCTGTAACCTCTGCCATGAATGTATTTCTCACCTATGCGGCTCTTTTGGATTCTAACAATGTCTTAGAAGAGAGTATGCTGTGCTTTGTAGATCATGTAATTCATGCCACAACTGCAGAGGGCATGCAAAATATTGCAGAACAGTTCTGCAAGTTCTATCTGGAGCAAATGCAAGCTATTAACCAGAATATTTCTAGTGTTATTAAGCTTGCTGTTTCCTATATCAATAAAAACTATAATACTAAGATTACTCTGGACAATGTTGCCGCTCAGGTTTTTCTCAATCCCTCTTATCTGAGCCAGCTTTTTAAAAAGGAGATGAACATACAATTTGGCGATTATTTAGAAAGAATACGTATTAACAAAGCAAAGGAGCTTATCCGTAACAGCAACAAAGCAATGTCTGAGATTTCAGAGATTGTAGGCTTCTCCAATCAGAACTATTTTAATAAGGTATTCAAAAAAGTGACCGGTGTAAATCCTCTGAAATATAGAAAATTTTAACTCACGATATACCTGTCTCAAATAAAAAAAACCTGTAATCATGCGGATTACAAGGATTGTTTTCTGGTGGAGATAAGGGGGATCGAACCCCTGACCTCTTGAATGCCATTCAAGCGCGCTCGCGACACATGCAACGGAATATTCACGCGCCCTAAAAAGGTCTGTTCAATTAACGTATGCATAGTAAGATTGAATTGCATCCTTATCTTTCTTTATTAAGAATAAGCCATATTTTTTAAAAATGACAAAAGAAAACGTCAAGCAATCAATCGCCTGACGTTCTGATTTTATACTTTATTGAGCTATAGCTTCAGCCCGTACTGCTATCCAGCTTTGGAATCGACATGTGCAAAAGTCGCATGATTTCCTTTTGTGATTCGATTACCCGTTCTGCAATAAACTGCTCAAAGGGTTTGTCGTTTCTGTGCGCTTTTTCAAGAAGTTCTATGTATTCGTGTCTAAGCACCGGAGGAATTATAGCAAGCAGGTATCCGTCCTGTATCAGTGCGGTGTTCATAATGAGCCTTGCAATTCTTCCGTTTCCATCTTTAAACGGATGGATAAAGACAAATTTTTTGTGGAGCTGTGCTGCAAACTCTACCGGATGAACCTGATCTCTTTCAGTTGCGATCCAATGAAACAGCTCATCCATTTCTGCTTGTATACATTTTGTTTCTGCCACAGGATATTTCGAACCACTGATAAAAACATCTATGTCACGGTATTTTCCGGCATATTGGTTTTCTATACTCTCGTAAAACATTTGATGCATCGTGAGGACATCTCTTTCCGTGATGGTCCTATTTCCAAGCAGCGTGAACATGAAATCATAAGCCTTTGCATGTCCGATAACTTCAAAGGTATCCCGCAGTGGTTTTCCACCAATGGTCAGTCCATCCTCAAGCAGCACCTTGGTTTCGCTTTCTGTAAGGGTATTCCCTTCAATGGCATTGGAAGACCAGGTAAGACCAATGCGATAGTAATCTCTGATCTGTTTTAGCATCTCGCCTTCAAAAGGTCTGCGCTCATCTATGGCAGCCTTATATAAGCCAAGCAATCTGTATATATCCATTTATTCACCTGTTTCCATGTATATTTATATATTGATTATACCACAAAAGTTGCCATTTAGTCATTTAATATCACCCACCTGATCAATTTTACCGGACGAGATGTTCAACTTTCGCAGCCGCACTGTTCAACCTGATGCAACGTATTCAATAAGCATACCTTTAAAGGGAAGTACCTCAGTTCGCTAATTGTAATTTCATCTGCATAGTTCCATTTTTAAGACTACCATACTATTATCGAACTCGTATCCATGTTTATTGAGTATATTTTCCATAGGAAAATTACTAATGTCTATATCAGCGATAATTTGTTTTATTCCATTGTTGAATAGTGTTTTTGTCCCCTCTCTTAGTAATTCACTTCCATAGGCATTTCCTCTTTTCTCAGGGTCAACACCGATATAATTAATTGCACCAATATCATCATTGAATTTCTGAGGAACGATCAAACCTACAAATTCTGTTTTGTCTTTGTATGCCAGCTTCCACCAATCCCTATTAAAATCAATCTCTTTTAATATACTAAAGTATTTTATCGCTGCCTCTCTGGGGCCATATTCATTTACACAGTTCAAATCATCCTGATCCAGTGTATTTTCTGTGACCCTTTCTATGGCACATATAAATTTATCCTCTCCAACTTCCCCCAGAGATCTGAACATCAATCTATCAGACAAATAGTTTATATCGGTTTTGCTGCAAACAAAGCTTTTCTTTTCCTGCATTACTTTAAAGCCTGATTTTATGAATAGTTCCTTGCATTCTTCAAAGGAGCTGCTATTGTTTGAATAAAGATGATATTCTATTGTTTTGAAATTCCTTTGTCTCATATCGCTGATGCTTTCACGGAGCAGCATCTCACAAATACAAGACAAATTACATCCTATATCCGATAAACTCATGTCCCATATTTTTAAATCCTCAGGTTCGTCTTTAAAAATACCATAAATTATTCTGCCTAAAAATTCATTGTTGTCTTCAACAGCGAAGCACCATTCTAGTTTTGTTTTACCGGCCTCAATCCATTGCAGCAGCTCATCCTTAAAGCCAGCGTTATCATTACTACTCAGTGACGAATATCTATCTAGTTCTTCATAACAAATACTCCTGACCTGCATAAAAGCATTCACTCCATTTCCCTAATTTATTTTAATTTTAAATGTTCATCTCAGGTTTATTAATAATATAATTACTGGCATTTTTACCTTATGTGCTTATAAAACTATCCACATCTATGATTTCATCAGCAATACTTACCAATTGGCGGCTATGGGTAATTCAACCATTTGATCAAACATATGAAAACTTGTCCTCAAAATGATAGTCAAGCTTTTTGTTTACTACAGAAATAAAATTATTAAGTCCATCACCGGAAGCTATATTAAAACCTTGCAATAAATTCAGCGGAGCTTTTAACAAAGCAATATCAATACCAATTCCAACAGGAATAACCTCAATGCCTTTTGAGTAGGCAAAACCAGCCTCAAAATATATCCAATTAGATATAATGGAGTCGGGGGTAACAAAGACAAACATAATTGATGCACTATTTAGATCATTTTCAATTTTATGCACCCAATTGCTACCAAAAGGAATACTTTGACCGTCACTTGACATAAAGATATCCAACACACCACCTGTAATAGCATCTATCTTGTTTTTAATGGATAGTACAATTCCTTATCCCTAGTACTACTTTGTTACCTTGAGTAATTTTATGGAAATAAGTGCAGATGCCTTAATATTTCACAACGTATTTTCTTGCTTCCAGCTATGCAGAACTCTAGAAATATCAGTCGTATTGCCAAATCAACAAAGTAGTACTAGTCGAATGGCTAAAAAATATTGTAGGGTTATTCATAATAAATTCTCCCATGACATGAATACGATTAATCTATTTTCGATTCAATAACCGTTTCGGCGAATTATAGTTTCCTCTGATCATGAATCGCTGCCATATATTATTCAACACTACCTTATATAAATAATAATGTACACTTTCATTTTACAATATAAACTGAAAAAAGCCATCTGCAATCTGTAATTGCATTAAGAATGATTTACTTTTGAAAAATGGCAAAAATAAAACGCCAAACACTTTTTCGCTGGCGTTCATTATGAATCAACTATGTTAGTTGCTGTTCTGCAACACTTTTCTGCTGGTCTTTATGCTCATCATCCTGGGTGATTTCCTCGGTGAGCTGAAGCTTTTGAAGTACGAAATTCATTACATGGTCAGCATCTACAACAGCTTTTTGCATGTCGCTGTCTAATATCTCAATCTCAAAAGGGTATCTCGGCTGTATACCATATGGAGTAAGATTGACGCAGGACTGACTTATCGTGTCAAAGGTTTTATCTATATCGGCACACATTTTACATAATAATCTTAAATCGTGAGTCCGTGGCGGTTCATAATCTTGAAGTATAAGATAGCCTTTTAACGCTTTCTCCGCTGCTTGTTCACAGTGATAGCAGACAATCTCTAATGGAACCGGATTCATACCTAAGAGATATCTTGCACTGCTGATATCTCTGTTTGCAAAATCAAGCCATTCTTTGACTATGCTGAATTTGTCCATAAAGCATCACCCCATCTCTAGCAACTGCTCTTTCTATGGTAGGCAACAGCTTCCGCTGATGAAAATCACTGGCTCTGCTTACAAGGATATCAATAGGCTTCTTTTGTTTTTTGTAGATGGCGCTGCCTATAATCTGCATTGCTTCAATCGGACGAATGCCACCATCCGGAATCACTATATAAAGATCAAAATCACTATCTTCTGACGGTGTTCCATAAGCATAGGAGCCAAAAAGGTATATCTCATCAGCTTCAACCGCATCTAGGATCGTTTGCTTAATATTTTCCAACTCATTGCTGGTTTGGGTATTCATATCATCACCTACTTTATATGCTAATTATATCGTCATTTCAAGATTTTCGTCAAGCAAAGCTGGTTAAGCTTCATCGCCACTTTTGCTTATCTATTGTATCTCCTTTATAATGTCCATACCAATCTGATTGCGATTCAAGATAAAGACTCCAGATGATTAACCAAAAGCCTTAAAAAATAAAAAACTGAGATCAATCGACCTCAGCTAATCGTTCATTTTGGAAAGTTAGGTCAAAAAAGATGCCACTTTTTTGGCCCCTGAAACTCACCATTTTTGTATATTTTATCATATTTCAGAAATGATTCTTCGGATAATGTACCGGGACGAATCAGCCCGTTTTCGATTGCAGCTTTTTTCCCGTGTTCTGTCAGTGCGGCCGCATCCGGCAGAAAATCATAGCAGTGCAGGTTCTGTGAAATGTCAGCACTAAGTGGTACGGTTCTCAGCACTGTCTGTAACGGCAAATTTTAAGTGGCTTGATTGACAAGATAATTAAAAGCCTGAACCGCGGCGTAAGCCACTTCCACATCTTGAGCGCTAGTCCCTCCGCTGACGCCCACGCCACCGATCACTTTATTACGGCTAAAAAACGGGATTCCCCCGCCTAAGATCACAACCCGACCATGATTGGTCGTATTGATGCCGTATGCATCGCCTCCGGGAAGTGCCATCTGGGCAATGACAGCGGTCGGCCTCT
>LOES01000111.1 GCA_001515955.1 Clostridia bacterium BRH_c25
ATAGTCCGGGTCTTTCCTGCCAAGTGTAAATTCAGCAAGTCTGAGTGGATTGGAACGGAAGGAGGAGGTTTCACCGGAGGGAATCAGCTCATCGGTTGTTGTAACAGGATCGGTAATATAGGTTACAACCTTTAGCAGCAAATCATCCGTCAGGGCTGGAATGCTTGGCCAATCTTTGATGTTGGGACCATACTGAAGCTCTGCTTTGGAATCTGCTTTGCCCACTCCATTGAAAACGCGTTTGTCATATATGCTCTTGTTAAAGTAATATGCAGGTTTGGTGTAGGTTATGTCTATTTCCGTTGCGGCGGTCAGTCTGCCACCATTTACAGCAGTAGCAGCGATGGAACGTGCGTCCATAAGAGCAACGGAAGAAAGCTGCCCTTCGTTCGGCTTGGAGCCTTCACGGTTTGGAAAGTTCCTGGTGGTATGGCGGATGGAGAACCCTTGATTGGCGGGTGTATCACCTGCACCGAAGCAGGGGCCGCAGAATGCTTCACGTACGATTACGCCGGCATTCATCAGCTTCTCAACAGAACCGTTCTTTACAAGCTCTATATAAGTAGGCTGGCTGGCCGGATAAACGCTCATTGTAAAATTGCCGTTTCCTGTGGATTTTCCATTCATAATGTCCGCTGCATCTATGATATTGCCGTAAGTACCCCCTGAGCAGCCTGCTATGATCCCCTGATCCACATGAATTTCACCATTTCTCACCTTGCTTGCAAGATCAAACTTTATATTGGGTGTATCAAACTGCTTAAGCCCTTCGGCTTGAACCTTGTTTATGATATCGAGCGCATTCGCCTTCAGCTCCTCAATGGTATAGATATTGCTGGGATGAAATGGCATCGCAATTGTCGGTTTGACAGTAGAAAGGTCGACATGGACAAGACCGTCATAATATGCAATGTCCTGTGGTTCAATCTTGGTATAGTCCTCTACCCTGTCATGTATTTCATAATAATCCTTGACCTTCCCGTCAGTGCACCAGATGGATGTCCAGCAGGTTGTCTCGGTTGTCATGACATCAATGCCGTTTCTGTACTCAACATCAAGATGAGCGATCCCGTCGCCGATGAATTCCATGACTTTATTTTTTACATAACCATTTTTATATACATTACCAATGATGGAAAGGGCAACGTCCTGGGGCCCAAGGCCTTTCGGGGGCTTGCCGGTGAGGTAGATGCCAATAACCTCGGGTCTTTTCAGATCATAGGTTCTTCCTATCAGCTGTTTTGCCAGTTCACCACCGCCCTCACCCACAGCCATTGTACCCAGTGCACCATATCTTGTGTGGCTATCGGAACCAAGGATCATTCTGCCGCATTTGCTCATCATCTCCCTGTTATAAGCATGAATGACGGCTATATTGGTCGGTACATAGATGCCGCCGTATTTTTTAGCCGCAGACAGAGCAAACATATGATCATCCTCATTGATGGTTCCGCCGACTGCACAAAGGCTGTTATGGCAGTTTGTCAGAACATACGGAACCGGAAATTCTTCCATCCCGCTTGCCTTTGCTGTTTGAATGATACTAACATAAGTAATATCATGAGAAGTCAGAACATCAAACTTAATCTTCAAATTATCTTTGTCGCCGGTGGTATTATGGCTTTCAATAATCGAATACGCCATGGTTCCTTTTTTCGCCTGATCCTTTGTTACATCCCTGCCGGTTCTGCTTTTGATTGCCGCAGCAGCATTCCCGTCATCACAAAGGATTTCTTTTCCATTCAGCAAATATACACCAGTATCATATAATTTAACCATTCTCTTCCTTTCCTTTCATATCCTATAATTGACTTGTTGCTTCAGGAGTATATATTATTTTTTAAGAGTTTCCAATAAGTAGTCGGTAAATTCTGCGGCGGAGGCACCTGTTTTCCGGGTGGTAATAACAACCTTGCGTTCCGTTACAGTGCAGGTTGTCAGCGCATCGTCAAGCTCCATGGCTTTTGGGATATAACCAATATGCGCCAATAGCAGTCCTACAGCTCTGATCAAGCTGCAAGGATCGGCATAATCACCCCTGCCGTTGTTGATCAAGAATGGAGCCGTACCATGAATCGTCTCGAAAACAGCGTACCTTTTCCCAAGGTTTGCGCTGCCGGCTGTACCCAGCCCGCCTTGAATCTCAGCAGCGATATCGGTAATAATATCTCCGTATAAATTGGGAAGCACAAAAACCTGTAAGCCTTCATTAAACTCCGGATCAGCCAGCTTTGATGCTGTTGCATCCACAAATCTTTCCTGAATATCAATATCAGGATACTCTTCCCCAACCTTTCTACAGGCCTTTATAAAGTTACCGTCCGTTAACTTAACAATATTGGCCTTGGTTACCACTGTAATGTTTTTCTTTCCGTTGGCTTTGGCATATTCGAAAGCCACTCTCGCAATCCTCTCAGAGCCCTGCTTCGTTTCCACGACAAAATCCATTGCCAAATCCTCATTAACCTGGATACCCTTGTTTCCCAGAATGTAAGCTCCCTCAATGTTTTCTCTGAAAAACGCCCATTCTATGTTCTTTTCAGGAATCTTCACAGTCCTTACACTTGCAAACAAGTCCAGTTCACGCCTTAGTGCAGCATTTGCACTAGGCAGATTTGGCCATAGGTCGGTAGCTTTAGGGGTAACTGTGGGTCCCTTCAATATAACATTGCAGGCTTTTATTGCCATAAGCACATCATCCGGGACTGACTGCATCATTGCAGAGCGGTTTTCAATAGTCAAACCGTCAATCGTTCTGATTTCCACTTTTTTGTCTGCTATTTCTTTTTCCAACATATGATTTAATACCCTCAGTGCCTGTTCCATAATGATAGGGCCGATACCGTCACCCGGCAAGATGCCAATAATTATTTTTTCAAGCACTTTAAAGTCTGTAAATCCGTCCTCACCTTTCATCCTTTCAATTCTTTTCAATTCAGAATCAATCAGCACTTCCAGCCTCTGGGACGCCTCTCTTTTTTCGCTCATAATCAAAACTCCTCTCACCGTTACTTTTGGCACAATTATTTTGACTGCACTTCAAAGATATAAATATTTACTAATCTCTGATATAGACATATCCGTCCATAATCTTTCTGGCGGTTCTCTGACCAGCGATACCGTTAAAATGGATTTCTCCTCCATCAAATTCATAATCTACATATACCTTCATAACTCCGCTTGGATGTCCAATCCTCACACTGTCGGTCAGTTTTTTGCCCTGAAGGTAGCTCTGCAGGATACAGCCCTCTAGAAATGCGGCACCTCCGATTGCAATTGCACCTGTCAGGGGAGCAGCTTTATGTATTGCGCCGGCAGATACTACCCGTACGCAGATATCCATGTCCTCTTTCTTTACAGTTCGACCGGCAATATCGTTGTAATCCATTGGCGGTGAAAGTATTACAAGCTTTGGAGAACCAGCTGTCTCTGCTGCGGCGTCCTGCCATTTTTCCACTAGGCCCAAATTTTGTGCTATCGTCCCTCTTATGCGCTCAACGGTATCCAGAAGCTTTTTATCGCTATTCAGCTTTTCAGGCAGTTCTTCACCTTTTATACCAATATCGGCCCTGTGCACAAACACAAAGACATTGGAAAGGTCTACTGCTGATACCGATATGCGCCCCAGGCCTTCGACATCAATATTGTCGGTTGCTTTTCCCGTAGGAAAAAGCTTTCCTGTCTTTGCTCCTGCAGGGTTAAGAAAATTGACCTTCAGCTCTGCGCCTGTACCGTCTATTCCGGCAATGGCACAGTCACCGTCTTCTTCCACAATACCATCCCTGGTAGGAACAAATTCCTCAATCACTGTATTCGAGTTCAAATTCAGCATCCGCACCTTAGTGATGGGTTTGTCCACCTGGACAAGTCCTTGTGCAATTGCAAAGGGGCCGACTGCAGAGGTCATATTACCGCAATTTGCGGAGTAATCCACAATCTTTTTTCCGACTAATACCTGCGCAACAAGATATTCAACATCAATACCGGGCTGCCGGCTGGGAGAAACGATTAGAATTTTGTTATTGGATGAAACCGTTCCCCCAAGTCCGTCAATCTGCTTTGGATCAGGGCTGCCCATTATTTTCAGGAATATTTCATCCCATTGTTTTTTGTCTCCAGGCAAATCCTTCTTCTGAAGGATGGCACCTTTACTCGTACCGCCTCTCATATAGACACAGGGTATTTTCACTTACCTCATCCCTTTCAAAAATGCATTTTATCATAATGTATACATGTATACATGTATACATTATAAATTATAGCTATAATAATTGCAAGATTATATTAGAGTAACCCTATGGCACTCCGCAAAAGCATTCGAAAGGTCTATGATTAAAAAAACTCCAGTTTCATCTGGAGTTTTTTTAATCATAGCTATTTTTATAAACTAATGTCCGCATTCATCATGGTGCTGATGTTCATGACAAACAGAGCCTGCAGATTTAAGCATACCCTGCAAATATTGTTCTGCGGCATTCTTCGCATTTCCCATTGCTCCTGTTATTACCTCTATACCTTTATCATTAAATATTTCAACTGCTCCTCCGCCCATTCCTCCGGAAATAATAACATTAACTCCCATATCATTTAAGAAATTGGGTAAGAAGCCGGGCTTATGCCCGGGGTTTCCAACAGACTCGCTCTTAACAATCTGATTGTTTTGTGCATCAAAAATAATAAAGCTTTCGCAATGGCCAAAATGCTGTGTGACCATTCCATTATCACTTGCTACTGCAATTTTCATTTTTTCTCCTCCATTTTTTCTAAAACCACCGGTATATTATCAAGCCAATTACCGTCAAAAAGTTCAATCATTCCTCTGTCACAGGCCGCAGCGATTTTGGGATCGATCGGCAGCTTCCCAAGAATGTCTAAATTATGCTTTTGAGCTATATCCTCAATATGACTTTCTCCGAATATTTTGTGCTCTTTATCACAGTCCGGGCATTTGAAATATGACATGTTCTCAACCAGTCCGATGATTGGTATGTTCATCATCTCCGCCATCTTGACAGCCTTGGATACAATCATGGAAACCAGCTCCTGCGGTGAGGTTACAATAATAATCCCATCTACAGCTATGGATTGAAATACTGTAAGGGGCACATCACCTGTTCCCGGCGGCATATCAATAAACATAAAATCTACATCTCTCCATATTACCTCTGTCCAGAACTGTTTGACTGTTCCGCCAATTAGCGGCCCCCTCCATACTACAGGCTCTGTGTCATTTTCCAACAGCAGGTTAATCGACATGATTTCGATACCTGTTTTGCTTCTTGCAGGAAAAAGGCCCAGCTCATTCCCCATCGCTTTCTCTTTGATACCAAAAGCTTTTGGTATGGACGGTCCTGTTATATCCGCATCAAGGATAGCTGTGTTAAAGCCTCTTCTTTTCATCATTACCGCCAGCATGGAGGTTACCAGGGATTTGCCTACTCCTCCTTTGCCGCTTATAACACCAATAACTTTCTTAATATTACTCAGCTCATGGGGCTTCTCGGAAAAATCTACTTTCTCTTCTTTTCTATCAGCGCAGTCATCGCCGCATGCACTGCAATTTTGATTGCAACTTTCGCTCATGTTTTTATCTCCTTACATATTTATATTTTTCACTTGATATCTTCATCTTCTCTGCCAAACCTGTGCCTTTTGCAGCCACCACAGCCACATGATTTTTCAAGGCCGTCACAAAGCTGGTAATCTCCACCCTCTATTCTTAATACTTTCCCATTCACCAGAGACTCTGCAAGTTTCCTTCTCGCATCATTATAAATTCCCTGGACAGTTGTTCGTGCTATATTCATTTGCTTGGCGCACTCTTCCTGTGTATACTCCTCCAGGTCAATCAGCCGAATCGTTTCATACTCATCAATAGTCATGGTCACAAAATGTTCTTGATTAATTGATGCGTTAAGGGGCCCAAAGCGGTCACTTTCCGGCAAGCAGCACACTTTTCTCCATTTTCTCGGCCTCGGCATGATTCATTCACCTCTTTTCCCTCTATCAGCATTGCTTTTATTAGTTATTGACATATGCCACTTTAAATTATTATAACCCGTTTTTCCGGCATATGTCAATAAGGCAAGTGCCAATCCGCTCCAATATAAGTTTAAGCCCCGGGAGTTTGTCTCCCGGGGCTTCCATCTCACCTGACTGCTTCATGAGTGCTTTTTTAATGTAAAGAATGGCTTAATCATTCCAATAACTTCTTTTTTCATGTTCTTAATCGGAGTTTCTACGTAATTTGAAAGCTCTTTGTAGATTCCCTCATTGCCAATGCCTAACTGTCTGAATACCTCCATCATTGCTACCATTACCGCACGCCCGTTTCCATCCTCAGCTTTTATTGCAATACCCAGGTCGGTTTCCAAATCTCCGACGCATTGAACACCTTCTGCTCCTGCCTTGGATACAACCCTGCCTTTAAATGCTCTCATTATATCAGTATCGAAACGGTCCTTTCCTGCAACCAGCTCAGGATGAGCTATCATAGCATCCCTTATAGTTTTAAGAGCTTGAGAGTGCTTACCGCCTTTAATTCCATCCGGATCAGCCAAATACGCAAATCCAAGGGCAATATAATTTAGTGGCAGCTGATGAACAGGTACACCACAACCATCTATTCCTATCCCGATTTTATCCTTGGGATAACAAAGAAGCTCAGAGATAATATCGAGAATTCTCTGCTGGACAGGATGATCCAACAGATAATAATTATCTGAATCCTCCTTTAAATGAACAGCAGTAGCAATCATTCCGGAATGCTTGCCTGAACAGTTGCTGTAAACAGGAGACAGGTCCTTTTCCTCTTTTATTAATGCTTTGTAGCTATCCAAATCCCTTGGAATATGGGTCCCGCATTTTAAAGCACTTTCAGACTTTCCAACCCTTTCCAAAATCGACAGAATCCTTGAGCGATGTATGGGCTCTCCATTATGAGAGGCACACATCACTGCAATATCCTCAGATTCCAGCTTGAAAGCAGCTGCAGTACCTGTTTCGATTATAGGAATTGCCTGTATCGGCTTCATGGATGAACGGGCAAAGGTAGCGTGGGCCGGATTCCCATAGGAATAAAGAAGCTCCCCCTTTCCATTTA
The DNA here is from genome assembly GCA_001515955.1 of Clostridia bacterium BRH_c25. Next base: position 7,103 of record LOES01000111.1, read on the forward strand.
CAACAGCAATGTGTATATGATGCTGACTTTCTATATAACCGTCACGATAAACATTAACCCCTGGTTCATTCATAATTTTCCTCCTTATGTAATTGTGCGTTTTGCTCTACTATAATATTATACAAATTCTTTTATAATGCATAGGAAAGTATCAATCCACTAATATAAATGACAAGCAACCATATGGTCCTTCTCCATTTCCTTGAAATCAGGGCGGATCTCCTTGCATCGGGGCATTGCCACCGGGCATCGGGTGTGGAAGGCACAACCGGTCGGAGGATTCATCGGGCTTGGAACATCCCCCTCAAGAATAATCCGCTTTCGGGTAAGCTCAACCTTGGGATCCGGAATCGGTATGGCAGATAACAACGCCTTCGAATAAGGATGCAGAGGATTTTTGTAAAAATGTGAGCTCGGAGCTATTTCCATCATATTACCAAGATACATCACCCCAACCCGGTCGGAAATATGCTTCACCATTGATAAATCATGAGCTATAAATAAATATGTTATATTACGGTTTTTTTGAAGCTCCTTCATCAGATTGACTACCTGTGCCTGTATAGATACATCCAATGCAGAAATGGGTTCATCTGCTATAATAAATTCAGGTTCAACTGCCAATGCACGTGCGATTCCTATCCTTTGACGCTGGCCACCTGAAAACTCATGGGGAAATCTATTGGCATGCTCCTTATTAAGTCCTACTGTCTCCAGAAGGTTAAAAACTTTTTCCTGACGTTCCTTGCCCTTTGCAAGACCATGAATATCCATACCATGGGCAATAATATCCATAACTGTCATTCTGGGATTTAGTGATGAATAGGGATCCTGGAATATCATCTGCATCTCACGGTTAAATTTTTTTCTTTCACTTTCCGCCAGATTTTGGACATTCCTGCCTTTAAAAATAACCTCTCCACCGTTAGCCTTGTATAGATTGATTATTGTTCTTCCGGTAGTGGATTTTCCACACCCTGATTCTCCTACCAGGCCCAGAATCTCTCCTTTTTCAATTGAAAAACTTACTCCGTCAACGGCCTTAACTGTATTTTTGCCTTGGCTGAAATATTTCTTTAGATTCCTAACCTCTAGTATAGTTTCGCCATTCATCATATTCCATCCACCTTCCCAGATAAGTTTATAACCCTTGAGGCCCTTGGATCCTGCAGCCAACAAGCGACCTTATGACTTGTATTCACATCGGTATAAGGCGGCATTACATGCATGCATACTTCCATAGCATGGTTGCATCTGGATGCAAAGGGACAGCCCTCAGGAGGATTCAACAGGTCAGGAGGTGTTCCTTTAATAGGTTCCAGCATTGCATGATCCTCAAGGTCAAGCCTTGCTATGGAATTCAGGAGTCCGCAGGTGTAGGGGTGCTGTGGATTATAATATAAATCATCAAGGGTCCCGGTTTCCATAATCTTACCGGCATAAACCACAATTAGTTTCTGAGCCATACCGGCTACCACCCCCAAATCATGGGTAATCAATATAATAGACATCTCCAGTTTTTTCTGTAAATCCTTCAGTAATGCTAAAATCTGAGCCTGAATAGTAACATCAAGGGCTGTTGTAGGCTCATCAGCAATCAATAGCTTAGGGGATCCCGACAGAGCAATGGCGATAATAACTCTCTGCTTCATTCCGCCGCTAAGCTGATGGGGATATTTTTTTGCTACTTTTAAGGGATCAGGTATACCTACTATTTCCAACATATTTATTGCATGCCCTATTGCTTCTTTTCTTTTCATGCCTTGGTGCTTCATAAAACCTTCACATATTTGATACCCTATTGTCATTGTGGGATTTAAGGACGTCATGGGGTCCTGAAATATCATTCCGATGTCCTGACCCCTTACCCTTCTTATCTCCTTTTTGGATAAAGTGGTCAACTCCTTACCCTTAAATTTAATACTTGACCCTTTTTTAATCCTGGAAGGAGGAGATGGATTAAGCCTTATAATAGATTTTGATGTAACTGATTTTCCACAACCTGATTCTCCTACAATTGCAACGCATTGTCCCATTTCCACGTCAAATGAAATATCTCTTACTGCTTGTACTTCCCCTGCGTAGGTATCAAATGAAACGCTTAGATTTCTTACTTCGAGTATTTTTTCCATCCTTGGTCCTCCTTTCTATTTACGCATTCTTGGGTCAAAAGCATCTCTAAGACCATCACTTAGTATATTAAAGCCTATCATTAGAAATATGATTACAATTGCCGGGTAAAGCAAAAGGTAAAAATGACTACGCATAGCTTGATATCCATCGTTGATCAATACACCCAATGAAGCCAGGGGCTCTTGAAGTCCCAGGCCTATAAAGCTCAGGAAGGCCTCCGTAAATATGGCTGATGGTATAGTAAACATCATGTTTACTATAATAATTCCCAGCATATTGGGAAACAGCTGTTTGAAAATAATATCAAAATTACTTGCTCCCAGGGTTCTGGCAGCCAAGACATATTCCATTCCTTTCAGCTTAAGGATCTGCCCCCTTACAATTCTGGCCATGCTTACCCAGCCTGTGAATACCATGGCTATGGTGATTGTAAAAATTCCGGGCTTCATAAACATCATGAGAAGTATTACTACAATCAGCCTTGGTATACCTACAAGTACTTCAATAACCCTCTGCATTATACTGTCTATTTTCCCTCCAAAGTAGCCGGAAACAGCACCGAAGGTAACACCAATCAATAAATCCAATGTAGCAGCCAACAGGGCAATATATATGGATATTCTGGTACCCTGCCAAACCCTTGTCCACTGATCACGTCCAAATTTATCCGTTCCAAACCAATGGGTGCTGTTTGGAGCTTGGTAAGTCTCTTCATAATTAGTTTCATAGTACTCATATTTGGTCATATTTGGTCCTGCAAAAGAAAAAAACATTATAACCAGAATTACAAACAAGCTTATGGTTGCAGTTTTATGCTTTAATAAAGACCTCCAGCTGTCCTTCCAGAAACTGGATACAGGCCTTTTGATCTTTTCATTTTCCCCGGAGGCAATTTTTGCCGGTACAAACATATCATCTAAAACTAATTTTTCTATATCCGCCATTGTATCACTCCTTTTCCTCGGACAACCTGATTCTTGGGTCAACTAATCCATATAATACATCCACAATTAAAACAGACGATACAAACAGGAAGCTGTAAAAAATAGTGACACCCATAACAGTAGAGTAGTCATTTACCTTAATCGATTCAACAAATAAGCTTCCAAGTCCAGGTACGGCAAAAATACTCTCAACAACAAGGCTTCCGGTAATAATATTGATGGTTAATGGTCCAAGGATTGTGATAACAGGTATTAATGCATTTCTAATTGTATGTTTTATAACAATATCCAATCCGCTGATTCCTTTAGCTTCTGCAGTCATCATATAGTCCTGTTGAATGACCTCCATCATTTCCGTTCTCATAAATCTGGCAATAACTGCCACAACTCCGGCCGCCAGGGCAAGGGAAGGCATTATTGAATTTGAATAGTTATTCCAATAGGCAACGGGCAAAAGTCCCCATCTAACGCCAAAATAGTACTGCATCAATGCAGCAAATACAAAGTTGGGAATAGATATGCCCAATACCGCAATTATCATCATTAAATAGTCCCAAAGGGTATTATGCCTTAGGGCTGAAATGATACCCAGTATTAGTCCAAGGGTTATTCCCAGCAAAATTGCCTGGAAACCCAGTAGGGCTGAAGGACCTATCCTTTCCCTTAATATACTATTAACAGGCCGCCCTTTATAGTAAAAAGATGTCCCAAAATCCCCCTTTGCAAGATTGAGCATATACTTGCCATACTGAACAATCAACGGATCATTCAGACCATATCTTTCATACATCTGTACCCTTGCTTCATGAGATAATTGGTCAAGCTTTTCCATATCAAAGGGTGAACCCGGGAGCTGCTTCATTAGGAAAAAGGTTGCAGTTGCTATAATAAATAATGTAATAAAACCATATACCAATCTGGTTGTTATATATCGCCTCATTTATACACCTCCTAGTGCTTATTAACACAACAAATTTCTAGTCTTTCACAGTGTTAATAAGCACAACATTGATTCAGTGCCTGGCATGCCCTAACAGAATATACGTTACGAGGCACTATTTTGCATATTGAACAACAGGATGAAAAAGAAGAGCCCTGATAATTACAGGACACTTCTTTTTCCTATCAATTATTTTACAGCTGCCCATTTGAAGTCCCATGTTACTCCATAGGGGTGATATACCAGTCCTTCAACGTGTTCTTTGCATGCAAATGCATTGCCCTGATAGTATAATGGTGCTAAAATTGCCTCTTCATCCATAAGAATTCTTTCAGCTTCCAACAGCATGTCCATACGCTTTGCTGAATCTACCTCTGCCTTTGCGCCGGTTATCAATTGGTCATATCTTTCATTGGAGAAGTTGCCACGGAAGGGCTTTGCCGGTGCCGCCCACAAATCAAGGTAAGTCATTGGGTCATTGTAGTCAGCTCCCCAGGCAGATACCACCATTTGATATTTGTCATCCCTCATTGTCTGCAAACGTCCACTGTATGGCTGCGTTACTAGGGTAATATCAATGTCTAGGTTTTTCTTAAGCTGGCTCTGTATGAATGTTCCGCAATCCTTTGAAACCTGATCATCTGCGGTTAACAGCTCAAGCTGCGGAGCTTTTCCAAGCTCGCCCAAGCCCTTGGCCCAAAGCTCTTTGGCTTTTTCGATATTTGGTAATATTAAATCTCCTTGAGCTTCTCTGAAGGTTACACCGCTCCCTGCCATTCCGGTAGGTATTAATCCTGTAGCTGTTTCCGAACCGTTGTTAAGAACATTTTTTGTTAATACATCAGGGTCTACTGCCAACTGTATGGCCTTACGTATATTCTTGTTTCCAATTGCTTCATTATGTAAATTAAATTGAATGTAGTATGAACGGAAATTTGTGTATGCTCTGAATTCGGGAGTATCCTTAAAGCTATTGACATCCGAGGATGACAACGGAGCCATATCCAAATCCCCTGCTTGATATAGGTTTAAAGCTGTTCCCTGTTCCTTGATAACCTTAATATCAAGTTTATCAACCTTCAAGTTATCCTTATCCCAATAATTTGGGTTCTTAACCATTACAACACCCTTTGCAGGGTCAAATTCAGCTAACATAAACGGTCCGTTATATACCAGCCCATCAGCACTTAATGCATAGCTTTCACCCTTTTCATTTATGAACTTCTCGTTTAACGGGAAGTAAAGCGGAAAAGCTGTTAAACTCACGAAATAAGGAGTTGGCTGTTTTATCTGAACTACAAAGGTTTTATCATCCGGAGTCTCAATCTTTACATCTTCAGCCTTCCCTGTTCCATCTACAAACTCTTGGGCACCAACAACATAATCAGCTATTATAAACGAATAGCTTCCTGAGGTCTCCGGATTCAATCCACGGAGCCATCCGTATTTAAAATCCTGAGAAGTTACGGGTTCCCCATTACTCCATTTAATATCATCACGAAGGGTAAATGTATAAGTCAATCCGTCTTCGGAAACTTCCACACCTTTTGCCATAGCAGGCTGAGGCTTGTTCTCCTCATCCAGACGATATAGTCCCTCTGCAACATTGTTTAAAATTGTAAAGGAAATAGTGTCGGTTGTTGTTGTTTGGTTCAAATCAGGTATGTCATTGTTAAAGCTAAGCTTTAATACCTTTTCTACAGCCTGAGCTTCTTTTTCGCCGGCAGTACTGCTGCCGGATGAAGCCTGACTGTCAGAGAAGCTGCCGCATCCGACCAGCAAAAGACTGAGCACTACTAAAAGTGCCAATGAATTAATTATCCGTCTGTTTTTCAAAATAATTCCCCCTTTAGATTTTTTATATTCCTATATAAAAAATATTTTTATAGCTGAGTTATATATGCAACTGTCATGCCAACATAATATGGAAAATAGCATTCTGTTTCTTGTATTAAGCTCCTGCATAGCGGAAAATACTAACTTTTTGGTTCAAATCTATCTGCATTATTCCATATAACCTTCACTCTTCAAAATATATAAAATAAATTGGGTAACCTAATTAGCAAATTAATCTTACATTATTTGATATTTGGTTGAACCAATTTATTCTGATTTTATAACATATTTATTAATAGAAGTTTATCTAAAGCTTAATAGCAGTAGTTGCTTAATCCTGATATTTATTAACTGGCATGGCCTTTGCAATGCTATTTAATATATGTATCTATATTGATTGGAGGGATTATAGTTGAAACAAATTAACTTGTATGAAGAAGCAATTTTGAGAAAAGAGGCTTTAATTGAAGATTTAAAAACCTTACTTAGTATAGAAAGTGTAAAGGACTTAGAGTCTGCTACCGAAAACAGGCCTATGGGTGAAAATATAGGTGAAGCCCTTGAATATATCCTTGACCTTTCATCAAAGGCGAATTTCATAACCAAAAATATTGATGGCTATGCAGGGCTAGCCGAATATGGCGCCGGCGAAGACTATATCGGCATATTATGCCATCTGGATGTAGTCCCCGCAACAGGCGATTGGACATTCCCACCTTTTGAGCCGGCTATAAGGGATGGTAAGCTTTTCGGGAGAGGCGCCATTGATGACAAGGGTCCTGCCATAGCTGCTTTTTACGGCTTAAAAATTATTAAAGAATTAGGATTACCGTTAAAGCATAGGATCAGAATAATTTTTGGCACCGATGAGGAAAGTGGAATGAGAGGAATTAAGAAATATATTGAAAGAGAACCTCTGCCCATTGCTGCCTTTAGTCCCGATGCAGTTTTTCCGATAATCAATGCAGAAAAGGGGCAGATTAATGTGAAGCTCTCTCAGATGAAAGCCTGTGAGGATTGCAGCAGCTGTAATCATGACTTCAGGCTGGTGAGTTTCACCTCGGGAGATAGGGCCAATATGGTTCCCGACAAGGCCCATGGGACTATAAAGGGAAATGATATTTCACCTATTCTGGAAGGCTTTAAGGATTATTGTATCAGAAGGAACCTGGGATATTCTATCGATACCTGTAATGACGAAGCAACCCTCACAATCAAAGGAAAATCAGCCCACAGCATGGAGCCTCAAAAGGGGGTAAATGCCGGTTTGCTGATGATTCATTTCTTGAAAGGCTTTTCATTCCATCCTCAGGATCATATTTATATCAGCTTTATAAACAGATTCCTATATAATGATTTTTACGGAAGATCCCTTGGAATTGATTATTCCGATGATATAACCGGACCCTTAACGGTCAATGCCGGGATTCTGAGGTACGAAGGAAATAATGGAGGATTTATTCAATTGAATATCAGGTTTCCCGTAACAACCCATTATCTGCGTACAATTGAAAAAATTATATCCACAGCTGAGGCCTATGGCTTTGAAATAAGTGAGATCAGGGAAAAGAAACCCCATTATGTTGATAGTAATCACTCAATAGTCAAAGCTCTGCAGAAGTCATATTTTGAAGAAACAGGAGAAGAACCTTCTCTTCTGTCAACTGGGGGAAATACCTACGCCGGCCTTATGGATTGTTGTGTAGCCTTTGGCCCTGTTTTTCCCGGAAAGGAAGCCACCGCCCACCAGAATGACGAATATATTGAGATTGAGGATTTGATTAGAGCAACTGCAATATATGCCAGGGCTATATATGAGCTGGCTAATACAGACATTGAAAAAAGCAGCTGACAGCTGCTTTTTTCAATATCTAAACATAATGCTTATTATAGTAGTCCAGAAGAGAGTAACCCTTTGTTGATATTGAGCTTCCTTTACGGCCTCGTTCAGTAACAATATATTCCTCATTACTCAATAACTCTTGACGATATCTTAATTGCTGCTCAGATAATAAAATGCCAATTTGCTTCATATGCTGAAGTATTGCATGCCTTCCGGAGGATGGCTGACCTTCACCCGCCAAATAGGATAGAATCCCCATCATCCCTTCAAGAAATCCCTTCTCTTCAAATTCCCTTAACTTTGCCTCATAGTTATGGATATTTTCATTATCTGCCCCTGTAAAGGCATATCTTGTGTTCAAGAAGGGAAGTTGTTCTCTAAATACTACTGAATCTGCAATATGAGCTAAATACTCTATTATATTTTCCAATTCACGGATATTTCCCGGCCAATCATATTCCAGCATTGCCTTTAATGCTGTTTTTGACAACCGGAAGGGTTCCCGGTTGAGCTTTTTAGTAAATTCACCAATATACATATCTATAAGAAGAGGTATATCTTCAGCCCTTTTCTTAAGAGGAATAAGGTATAGCGGTAAAACATTCAGACGGTAATAGAGATCTTCACGGAAAGTACCTTCTTTTACCATTTCAAGAAGGTTTTTATTGGTTGCAGCAATTACTCTTACATCCAGAGTAATAATGCTGTCACCCCCGACACGCATCATCTGCTTTTCCTGAAGTACTCTCAGGAGACGATTTTGAATCATCTTAGAAGCATCTCCAATTTCATCAAAGAAAATAGTACCCTTATGGGCCTGCTCAAAAAGTCCCATATGCCCGCCTTTTTTTGCCCCTGTAAATGCCCCTTCTTCATACCCGAAAAGCTCACTTTCCATTAAACTCTCAGAGATTGCTGCAAAATTAACCCCAATGAATGGGTATTTGCTTCTTGGCGAGGCATTATGAATAGCCTGGGCCAATATTTCCTTCCCTGTACCTGTCTCTCCAAGTATTAATATGGTAGATGAACTTTGCGCTAGTTTTTGGGCTATCCTTATAAGCTCCAATACTGAAGCATTTTGGGTTATAAGATCCTTGAAGCTATATCTTGCAACCAGGTTCTTTCTCTGAGTTTTCAACCTGTAGCTATACTCTATCTTCTGTATTTCATCAGCCTTTATAAATAAATATAGAAACCCAAATAGTTTATTTTCTATAAGGATCCTTTTCTTTCTTATGTAGTATATCACCTGATCGAATTCGACAAAATTATCCTCGTCTACTTGTAAATCACGAAGCTTTTCAACGAAGGAATGATTAAGTATCTCATCGGCTCCCTTCCCCATTATATCTCCGTCAGAGAGCTTTAATATATCCAGAGCTTTTTGATTGGCCGCATTTATTATTTCATCCTTTGAGAATACCAGAACCGCATCATCGATGTTATTTATAATTTCTTCCAAGGTTTTTCTCAGAAAATTTGACTGAAATATTTCGTCACTTAACTTTCCCGTTATATAAACCAAAGATTGCATAAATCTTGCAGACAATTGATTAAGCGTATAATTAGAGGCTTTAAAATGATTCAAAATTTCTATAATAGTTGAAATATCAATTACACGATTGCCAATGTCTATGACCCTCTTAATATGGTCGGGAACCAGTTGAGGTTCTCCTACGGTAACAGCTATTCTGATGCTGCTATCATAGGATGCTCCCGGGTAGTAGGGAACAAAATCATAATTTATCCCAGCTTCCTTCAAAGTCATAATAGTCTCCTCGGAAGCCTCCTTCAAATCACTTACCAATAATATTCTCATACCCTTTGGGATGGCAAGGAGATCTTGAATATTAGCATAGTCAATAGTTCTCTTAGCGATTATATAGGGAATATCCTCTGTCAGATAAGGCTTGGCCATTGGTAAAATAACCTTGCTTGATAAAACGATCAGATCATACCCCTTTGCGGTAGAAAGAAACAGCTCATCTACTCTGCGACCATCTATATTAAAATAATTATGAAATCCTATTTCCTGCAGCTGTTTTACCAACCGTTTTAATGTATTACTTTGATAGGCAACAATTAGTAACGAATGCTTTGACTCCATGATACTCCCCCCTTAAATAAGATACCGATGCATAAATGCTCACTCCTATAGATTGAATATAGTAGAATGTTCGCCATTATATCCCAAAATCCTTTTCAAGCCTATGATCATATCATAATAGTGTTGGACACTTCGTGAATATTGTAAAGCTGCTGAATAATCCCCAAATCATGTTGAGTAAATATTTTGAGGTAAAATAAAAAAACACTACAAACTATTGCAGTGTCTATAATCATATATGGTGCACCTAGAGCGCGCTCCATTGAATCCACTATTGGCAATATTTAATCGTAATTTGCAGCATCCTCAAAAAAAGACAGAGGCTCTTTACTATGAGCTTCCACTATTTTGTGTTGTTTTAAAGTGCTTTCAAAATAGTTGCTGTCCAAATTAATATCTATCCTCCTGTCTGCATCTTTACATCTGGCAATAATCTTCACTTTCCTATCGTTCAGCTCACACGGGTCTATCGTTTTTAATACCCCATCGTAAACTTTTTCGAACATTTTAAACGGCATACCAACACCAAGCTCATCATCCTTCCACTTTGCAGCAAATCTTGTGTTTGAACAAAGAAGGGACAAATTCATATCACTTGTATCATATGGAGTTGCCGTACATTCAGAACAAATTCCCGAATTGCCCGCCATTTTGATATTCTTCGCAGCGCCGTGATGAAATGCATATCCCTGAAGAATCCTCATGCTCTGATATGGATTTATTATACAAATAACAATATCCGGTTGAACATTGAATTTTTCCAGAGGCATAACAACAACTCCATATGTCTCATGGTCTAAAAATGTTACATCCTTTTGCACATTCCTTGCAGTACATAAGCTGTCATAAAGCCCGAAGGAGTAATAGACATTACCCGAAATAGCATTTGAATCCGGTTTTATCAAGCCTAGTGCTTTTGCTGAACCAATGCATAAAAAATTGCTGAGATTAGCTTTATAGCTTTTACCTGACGCAGCAAATTTAACCATATTGCAATATGACAGCTTGTATCTTACCTGTGGAGCATCCGAAAGCTCAAATTCTTCTTTATTAAAAATAAACTTAATGCCGACTATATGCCTATCCAAGTCTAAGACACTGTTTAAATCTTCTACCATCTCTTTGATATACATGGACATATCACCTCTTTTATCATGTATTTTATCAAAACAACGTCTAGTAAACGTCAATTATATATTCTCAATATGCATTTAAAAAGATTAACATCTCTTGACATAATATTTGCAGGCTGGTAATATTTTTACAAACATTATTTTCAAAATTTCGCAAATACGAAAGGAGACAAAATCAATTGGTAAGCCATAAGGAACTATATAAACTTCACGCAGATTTCTGTAAGTTTATGGCTAACCCTAAAAGAATCGAAATACTTTTCTTTTTAGGGAAATTCAAATAGAAAAAGAAATGGAGTTGTAAATATGAAAGTTGGATTAATCAGATGTATGCAAACTGAAGATATGTGCCCTGCCACAACAGATTTTAAAGTAATGCGCGAGAAAAAAGCCGCATTTGAAGGTATAGAGGATGAAATTGAAGTAATAGGTATAAATACATGCGGCGGCTGCCCAGGCAAAAAAGCTGTAACAAGAGCTGCTGAGATGGTAAAACGAGGTGCAGACACCATTGTATTAGCTTCCTGCATCACAAAAGGAAATCCTATCGGCTTCGCTTGCCCTCATGCTCAGACAATGAAAGAAGCTATAACAAAAAAATTAGGTGATACTGTTAAAATTATTGATTATACACATTAAGAGAAAGGTATATAATATGATTTCTCTTTAGTCCCCTAAAGACTTTGGACAATGTATCTTAATCAATGGTATGTTATCCGGGAATACCATAACACACAAAACAAGCACTTATTCGGGCACGGAAACGCTATCCGCCACAATTCTCTTCGAACCCGGCATAGAAGCTGCCGCGGCATCCCCGATCTTTTCGTTGGACACAAAGAGATAGCTGCCAGCCTGTTCCCGCAGTGTGAGCACCTTTTCCCCATCACTCATAAACTGGTCGTCATAGAAAAGTCGGATGATATTGCTCTCCCGCTCTCCGCAGGAAAAGGAAATCGCCATACGATAGTTTGTGTTACCGTGGTAATAGTAATAGGCACCATACTCTTCCAGGTAAGTAAAATTCTCCAGCCCTATTTTCTCGGTATCCGCAAGGGTCATGCCCATGTATTCGGTAAGCACCACGTCCATATTGGCGCGGCTGATTTTCGTACAGACGCAGTCCGGCTCCATATCCCAACCGTTATAGGCGATGACGGCCGCTTTTTCTGCCTCGGTGAGAGTATCCTCAAGTCCGCTGCCGCAATAGAATAGCTGGAAAATCTAAGCTCACGGAAAAGCCGTCTTCTTGAGCCGCAAGACGAAGCAAATTACCGGAAATATAATATTAAGAAAAGGTTTTTATGGAACTACTTATGGAAGCAAGGCAGGTAAACGGAGCCAATAATGGAATAGGACAAGTAAACTGCCTGAGCAGTTCACTTGTCCCTGAATTTTTCCAATAGGCAGTCATCCCTTTTACTTGACAGTCACTATATCCGCCCGCGATAGCGCATACTCCGACAGTTCATTACCGATGCCGGGAAGCTCCGGAATTTCGTAATATCCCCCTTTGGGCTGGTAGTCATGAATGCAGAGCTCCGTGTTGGTTGGATCGATATTAACGATATGGTGCTCGTGAATGACAAAGTTCGGAATTACTGCCTCAAGCTGCAAAGATGCAGCCAAAAGAATCGGACTGGAGCAAACATGCAGTTGAACACTTACATCATAGGTGTATGCCATGTCGCATATCTTTTTGACCTCCGTAATACCGCCGCAATTTCCAATGTCAGGCTGAATAACCTGCAGCGAGGAATTCTCAAAATAAGGAGCATACTGCCATCTCGTATAAATCCTCTCGCCGCTGGCAAGGGGCATGCTTATTCTATCGCAAATTTCTTTGGCAAGCTTGGGAGTCGGTGTATTAGGCTCTTCAAAATAAAAAATATTATACTTCTCAGCCATTCTTCCTATTTGTACTGAGGATACGGCATCCGTATTAGAATGGTTTTCAATGATTATATCCACCTTGGAACCAATAGCTTCTCTTACAGCACAAATACGCTCTTGAAGCAGTTCTATGCGTTCTGGAGGTAAACATCCGGTGGTTTCATCACTAGTAAAGGCAGTACCATCCTTTTTAAAAGTAAAAAAGTCCATCTTGATAGCATCATAACCGTCAGCAACAGCTTTTTGGGCAACCTTCGCATAATCCGCTGTTGCAATTTGCGGAGTCAAAGGTGTCATTTCAGGACCCCAGCCAAACTGCAGCTGGCTTGCATAGGTCCGAAGCTTTTCCCTCTTTTTCCCGCCAAGGAGCTTATAAACAGGGACGTTGAAATATTTGCCTTTAATATCCCATAGTGCAATATCTATGGCTGCTATGCCGGCAAAAACTATAGGTCCTCCGTTTTGTCCCCAAAAGGTGCTTTTGTACATTTTATCCCATATCACCTCATTATCCAGCGGGTCCATTCCGATAATCATAGAAGCTAAATCCTTCACCATACCTGCAGCTGCAGGAGAACCTTTTCCATATGCAATTGCCGCTTCACCATAGCCAAATATCCCTTCGTCGGTATTTATACGGCATACTACAGGTCTTGGCATCGGATCATTGCGTGGGTGCAGGCTGAGTATGTCAACACTGGTAATTTTCATCAATATCACCTGAGCTTTCTTTAATATTCTATTAAAGGTTCCAGCAGCATCAAGGTTATAAGGCGGCTACTGCTGGAACCTTTATATTTTTTTATATAGAGGTCAATATCTCAAATCAATCCTCATCCCATACTGCTGTTTCCATATGTACATTCGGGCTTTTGCTTCTAATGATTCCGAGCACCATGCATATTGCCATAGCTCCTATACTGATTCCAACAATCATGGGTGTCAAATTTTGAGCCGCCTTTATAAACACGGCCATAAATCCCACAAAGCTTATAGCACAGATTAGGTAGTAAAGACCGTCTGGAATATGAAACCTTGACTTTTTCCATGCTTCCGGATATTTTTGGGGAACTTGCGAATAAGCATAGGTATACAAAAAAGAAAGAGACGATGTAAGTAGCATAATATTGTTTGTAATGGTAGTTACGTTAAACTTCAGAATCAGTGGAATTAATGCCATCAGATAGACAAAGGTAAGGATTTTCCAATAAGCGCCATATTTGTTTTGTGCTGCAAAGGACTTTGGAAGCCAACCATCCTTACATGACTGAGCAATCGGAATACAGTTGGCAGCAAGCGTTGAGTTTATAGTGGTCATAAGTGCCATTATAGGACCGCCAATCATAAACAGAACAAAAAATATCGATGGCAAAATATTTTTAGCAACCAATGTAAGGGGTTTATTGACAATCTGATCTATCGGCAGAATGCCGGCACCTACAATGGCAACGCCGCAGTAAACTATTATGAGCGTAGGCACAGACATCAATATTGCCCATGGAATATCCCGTTTCGCATTTTTTGCATCACGACCATACTGCATTGTCATTGCATATCCTTGTGTCGAATAAACGAATAAGAACATTGCAGCAATTAATCCCTTAGATCCATCAGTCATAAAAAGGGGATTGCTAAAATTAAATATGGGGTTTTTCAGCTTGAAAAAACCTACCGCTATAAACATCACTAGAGCGGCCAAGAGAAGCCAGGTCATCAATTTCTGAGCTTTTGCCATTATATTGACGCCGAACAGATTGATCATATAAAAGACAGTAAGAAATACTATTCCTACAATCTGGGGGTCTAGGACTGGCCAAACAGATTGGGCATAAACTCCCAAAGCAGCCCCAAACAAGGCAATGGCCACGGTCTGTGTAAGATATGCAAATGCATACGCACCAGCAACCTTTGGACCTGCCAAGGCTGCCAACGCCGAGTAGTAGCCACCTCCCAGCCGGAGTGTAGAAGTTACAAATACAACAGGAAGAATAAGAAAAAAACCAAGTACTATAGCAAGTAAATAGCCTAGCCAGGCAGAATATCCGGTAAATGCTATAGCAGGGCCAACAAGGGTAATTACACCGGCACCAATTACCTGACCAATTGACAGCGCATACATTTCAGGTCTCCCTAAAGTACCAGCAGGCGGAGCTGGAACATTTGTTACCATAATAGTGGATTTTCTCACGGAACCTGCAGGAGGAGTAGGAGCATTGTTTATTATAGAATTACTTCCCATATTATTACCTCCATTTCAAATTTGTATCTTATTTTACTTTACGATTACCTTATCACATTGTGTCAGAGCAAATTCTGAAAATTCATTTCCTATACCGGGCAGCTCGGGCACCTTGTATTTCCCCATAGCAGGCTGATAATCATAGATGCAAAGATTCTTATTAAAATCGCAAAGGCTTATCCTGTGATGCTCATGAATAACGAAATTAGGAATAACCGCTTCCAGGTGGAGAGCAACAGCCGTAGAGAGAGGGCTTGCACATACGTGAGCCTGCACGCTGACATCATATGTATAAGCCATATCGCATATCTTCTTGGCTTCTGTCAAGCCGCCACAGTTTCCGATATCAGGCTGTATAACCTGTACCGAGCTATTCTCAAAGTAAGGAGCATACTGCCATCTGGAATATATTCTTTCCCCGTGAGCAATTGGCATTTCCAATCTGTCACAGATATACTTAGCCATCTTGGGGCTTGGAGTATTGGGCTCTTCAAAGTAAAATATGTTGTATTTCTGGGCGCGTCTACCTAACTGCACGGCAGAGTTTGCATCTGTAAAGGAATGATTTTCCATTATTATGTCAACAGTCGGTCCTACAGCTTCACGTACAGCTGAAATTCTCTCTTCGACCAGATTCACGTAATACGGTGCCAACAGTCTTGTGCTATCTTCAGAAGTAAAATTTCTTCCATCTTTATCATAGGTGAAGAAATCAATTTTAATAGCATCATAGCCCTCTTCTACAGCTTTTTTTGAAGCCTCAATATATTCTTCTGTGGATTGAAGCTGCCTGAAATCAGGACCCCAGTCAAACTGCAGCTGACTGGCATAGCTTCGGAGGTTATCTCTGCGCTTGCCGCCAAGAAGCTTGTAAATCGGAGCATTGAAATATTTGCCTTTGATATCCCAAAGTGCGATATCAATAGCACTGATACCAGCAAATATTACTGGACCACCGTTCTGTCCCCAAAAGGTCTGCTTGTAAAGCTTATCCCAGATAACCTCGTTGTCCAAAGGATCCATTCCTATGATAAGTGCAGCCAGATCCTTAATCATACCGAAAGCAGCAGGTGCTGCTATGCCATATGCAAGAGCCGCTTCACCATCACCATAGATCCCTTCAGCCGTAAAAATACGGCAAATCACCGGCCGCCAGATAGGATTGCTGGTCTTTACCTGCATAACGTCAACCTGTGTGATTTTCATAAACTACACTCCTCTTCATTTTAATCTATAACCTACTTTGGTGCAGAAAAGCTGTGAAAAGCACTAATACTATTTAACTATGACCTTTTCACAGTTTGTAAGAGCAAAATCGGAAAACTCATTGCCGATCCCGGGCAGCTCAGGGATGCTGTACTGACCGTTGACAGGCTGGTAATCGTAAATGCACAGCTCTTTATTGTACTGGTGCAGGTTAAATACATGATGCTCATGTATAACAAAATTAGGAATAACGGCCTCCAAGTGGAGAGCCACTGCCGTAGAGAGGGGGCTTGCACACACATGAGCCTGCACACTTACGTCATAGGTATAGGCCATATCACATATCTTTTTGACTTCTGTTATACCACCGCAATTTCCTATATCAGGCTGAATGACCTGAATAGAGCTGTCTTCAAAGTAAGGGGCATACTGCCATCTGGAATAAATTCTTTCACCATTGGCAATCGGCATTTCAAGCTTGCTGCTTATGTATTTTGCTGTCTTGGGGGTTGGAGTGTTGGGTTCCTCAAAGTAAAAAATATTATACTTCTGCACCCTGCGTCCAAGTTGAACTGCAGAATTTGCATCAGTAAAGGAGTGATTCTCCATTATTATATCAACATCTGGTCCTATAGCCTCACGGACGGCTGCCACTCTTTCCTCAACCAAGTCCACATAGTAAGGCCTTAGCAAAGTAGTTCTTTCATCGAAGGTAAAATCTCTATCGGTTTTATCATACATGAAGAAGTCAATCTTGATTGCATCGTAACCCTCTGCCACCGCTTTTTTCGCGTTGGCAACATATTCTTCTGTCTTGTGGGCACTTATCCACTCCTGACCCCAGCCAAACTGTAGTTGGCTTGCATAGCAGCGCAGCTTTTCTCTTCTTTTTCCACCAAGAAGCTTGTAAATAGGAACATCAAAAAACTTGCCCTTGATATCCCACAGTGCGATATCAATAGCGCTGATACCGGCAAATACCACTGGACCACCGTTCTGCCCCCAGAAGGTCTGCTTGTAAAGCTTATCCCAGATAACCTCGTTGTCCAAAGGATCCATTCCTATGATAAGTGCAGCCAGATCCTTAATCATACCGAAAGCAGCAGGTGCTGCATTACAATATGTAAGAGCCGCTTCTCCATCGCCGTAAATACCTTCGTCCGTATAAATACGGCAGATAATTGGACGCCATCCCGGTCTGGTCTCTTTGACCTGCATAACATCGACTTTAGTGATTTTCATTGTTCACCCTCCTAACATTTAGAATAAATTCTCGAAACTAACGGTAGATCAACTGTTAGCTATCGAGTTGTTCGCTATGTATAAATCATATAGCCTATTCCTATTATTGTCAATATGTATTTGATATTTTTTACCAATCTTGGTATTCATGGATATCACATCACCTCCTGTATACTGGCAAAACCTATGCTTATTGTATTGACAATTCATTAATAAATGACGTATGATTTATTAGTAGATCGCCTGGTTGTTCGATAACCTATATAGTGAATATCGATTAATCAGCATGCTTCATATGTTTTATATAAAATACTGTCCAGAGTTGTATTAAATAGCAGGAGGAGTATATGAAAATCAAAAGGACATCCCTTCCGGATGAGGTCTGCAGCAGAATTAAAGAGAATATTAAAAATAATCAGTGGAAGGTTTATGATAAAATACCTTCCGAAGGTGAGCTTGCCGAAATGTTCGGAGTAAACCGCTTAACTATACGCATGGCACTGCAAAAGCTAAATACTTTGGGGATAGTGGAGACACGTGTCGGTGAAGGGACTTTTGTAAGAAATTTCAGCTTTAGCAATTATATTAAAGAGGTCTCCGAGTATTATATGCGTCCTGAATTGTTAGAGGATGTATGTGAGTTCAGGAAACTGCTGGAAATTGATTGCGCACGATTGGCTATTGAACGAGGTACTCCTGAAGATCTGAAGGAATTGAAGGATATTTGTGACAAATATGACTCTATCAGATTAGAAATAGATAAGTCTCAGGATTTAGACAGAAGCGCATTCAAAGAATTGATAAATGTAGATCTGGAGTTTCATCAAAAAATTGTAAAGATGTCGAAAAACTCCCTGTATATCTATTCTTTTATTGTGGCCAAGGAATCGATATATCAATATCTGGCCATCATTATAAAGCAGCGTATGGATAGTTTCATTACCAAGTATAAAAGCAGATCTATGGGACAGGGCAGCGACCTTCACCGGGTCATCTACCAGGCAATTGTAGATAAGGATTTTGAAACCTGCAAAAAAGCCTACCTGGACATGGTAGATCATAAAGTGGATTTATAGGCTGATTATAATGCGCCATCTCACTTTTCTTTCCACAGGATTTCCATTACGATTTTTAATAGGCCCTCGATCAACACTGATGATTCACATAGTGCACCTAGAGGGAGTCGTCGCCCGCTGCGCTTCACTTGCATGCTGCTGCCTCGCCTCTCGGCTCTGCACAATTTGCTAAAAACGCCCACACAGAGACGTTTTCTTAACGTAAATTACCCTCTCGGGTTCGACTCCCAATACTTTTGCGCATAAAAAAACTGTTCCGCTAAAGAACAGCTTGTTATTTACTATGGTGCACCTAGAGGGAGTCGAACCCCCGACCTGCGGTTTAGGAAACCGTCGCTCTATCCTGCTGAGCTATAGGTGCATTTGTCACATTAAAATATTATATCGAAATGACTGTTTTGTCAATCGCAAATTTTGGAACTAGTTTGTATTTAAGCCTTTTACAGCAATATAGTACCATGATTCAAGCATTTTTATGCAAATTGACTTTTTTCAAATTTTAAATAAACAGCAGCATACTTATAGCCATCACTGCCATACCCGATACAAGGCCATAAGTGGCGATATGAGACTCTCCATATTCTCTTGCAGTAGGCAGCAGTTCATCCAGGGATATGAACACCATTATACCTGCTACAAGTGCAAACATGATTCCCAATACCTTATCGCTCATTACGGGCATCAGGAATAAGTATCCCAGCAAAGCTCCAACAGGCTCCGACAAGCCTGACATCAGAGAATAAACAAATGCTTTGCGCCTGCTTCCTGTAGCACAGTAAATCGGCACAGATACGGCAATACCTTCAGGTATATTATGTATTGCTATTGCTATAGTTATTGCTATCCCAAGGCTGGGATCCTTTATTGCCGCAATAAATGTTGCTATCCCTTCAGGGAAGTTATGGACTGCAATTGCCACAGCTGTGAAAACGCCCATTTTCATTAGGTTATTCCTGTTCCCAGCCTTCATATCGCTGTATTCGTCCATTTCTTCCACCCTTCTTATCTCATGTGGGTTTTCAAAAGAAGGTATAAGCTTGTCTATTATAGCAATCAGCGTTATTCCGCCAAAAAAAGAAGCCAAGGTTACCCAGCCGCCTGCCGACTTTCCCATGGAGTCTACGAGCATCTGATTTGCATGAGGAAATATATCCACCAGTGACACATATATCATTACTCCTGCTGAAAAACCCAGGACTGCAGATATGAGCTTTGTATTTGTCTTTTTTGCGAAAAGCGCCAACAGGCTTCCAACGCCTGTGGAAATTCCAGCAATCAATGTCAACCCGAAAGCAATTAAAATTGAATTTATGTCCATATGTACAACCTCTTCTCTTTTTCACAAAACTATGCTCAAAAACATATTTCCGGCATATAAAGTATTAAGCCAATATTATTCAGTGTGCTTCCTCAGCCTTTTTCTCCTGGCGAAGATGTTTTTGTCAAGTTCCTCTATTCAATAATCTATATGTTTTGCAATAAACATCTTGCATTTAAATTCAAATATTGCAAAAGCATATACCTTGATTTTATAGGTTGCCTGCTTCTTCCTTGAAACTTCTTTAATGCAACCTATATATCTAAAAATCATTATAATATATATATCGCATAAAGGGAATTTGCAAACCTGTACCTCAATGTAATTTTTATGTAAATTCTGCTCGACACATGCAGGATTTTGAGGCTTTCAAGCAGAATTTATATATAACAATCCCAGCAGCCGCCAAGGTATTTATACTCCCAGCGATAGAGCCGTATACCAGGAAGCATCTATGTATAATATGGAGGTAAATGCATGATAAAGAACTTTATCCTTGATACAAATGTGCTGGTACACGACCCCTATTGTATCTCCAATTTCCAGGAAAACAATGTGATAATCCCCATTATGGTAGTTGAAGAGTTGGATAGTCTGAAAAAAAGGGAGGGTATGCTAGGTTTTCACGCAAGAAGTGCAGCAAGAGAAATCAACAAGCTTCGTGAATACGGCAGTCTAAGTGAAGGAGTTAACCTACCCGGCGGAGGCATGCTCAAGATTGAATTGGATCATCTGGATACCATGGAGCTGCCAGATGGTTTGGACATTTCCAAAGTTGACAACAAGATACTTGCACTTACGAAAAATCTTCAAAAAGAGAATATTGCGCAGCCAACCATACTTGTCACAAAAGATGTTTATATGGCTATAAAGGGTGACAGTTTGGGAATCACTGTACAGGACTATGAAAATGACAAAGTTACTGTTGAGTCAATATACAATGGTTATACCGACTTGATGCTTCCCTCCAAGGATATTGAAAAGATATTCAAGGATGGGCTGAAGCTGCCCAAACAACTAGATCAGACGATTTATCCCAATGAGTTTATTCATATTAGAAGCAATGACACCTCAAGTCATGAAGTTCTCACTATTTTCAACGGGGATAGGATAGTTCCCCTGAAGTATGCGAACAATTCCGCCTGGGGCCTTATTCCTATCAACAGGGAACAGAAAATGGCTTTTGAACTCCTCATGGATAACAATATTCATTTTGTTACCCTTGCAGGTGGTGCCGGCTCAGGCAAAACCATACTCTCCACCGCAGTAGCCCTTCAAAAGGTTATTGAGGAGGAGGTTTACAGAAAAATAGTCTTCGTGAAGCCGGTTGTTCCGGCAGGCAACGACATAGGCTTCCTTCCGGGCACCGAAGAGGAAAAACTCAAGCCCTGGATGGGTTCCTTCTATGATGCGGTAGACAATCTTTTCGGCAACAAGTACAGGCGCAAGGAAAAAGGGAGCAAGGCAGACAGTATGACCAAGCCTACCTTTACTGTAGACTCCTTTATCGAGGACTACAGACAGCATGGAATTATCGAAACCAAGACCTTTACCTATATGCGCGGGAGAACCTTGTCCGACGCTCTTGTAGTAGTCGATGAGGCTCAGGAAATCACCCCACATCTTGCCAAGATGATGCTGACCCGTGCAGGCTTCGGAGCTAAGTTCGTATTTCTGGGCGACCCGACAGACAGCCAGATAGATAATGTGCTGGTGGATGCACGTTCAAACGGGCTTGTCTATACTATAGAGAAAATGAAGCCCTTTCAGATAACCGGCCATGTAACACTTAACAAGGTGGAAAGAAGTCCTCTGGCCCAGATTGCAGAAAAATATATGTAATTTTTCAAATAGACACGTTACAAACTGCAAGAACTCTTGATTAACCGTCAAGAGTTCTTTATCATTATAGTAAGAATAATTTTGTATGGGAGGTCACTATGAACTACAAAAGACTTCTGGAGCTTATACTCCTTAATCTTGACGAAGGAATAATAGTAACTGATGCAAAGGCAAATATAACCTTTTACAAAGAGCCTGCAACCAATATTGGAGGTATAGACTCCCATACTGCCATTGGGAAAAATATACTTGACGTTTTCCCTGATCTTACACCGGAAACAAGTACCTTCTACAATGTCATAAAGAACAAGAAACCCATAATAGAACATATACAGCACTACACCAACTACCAGGGGAAAAAGGTTTCTACCGTAACCTCCACAATGCCTATAATTGAAAACGGAGAAATTATAGGCTGCTTTGAAATCTTCAAGGACCTTACCCAGGTTGCGGATTTATCCGAAAAGATATTGCAGCTGCAGAAGCAGCTTTATAAAGGGGATACAGGGAAAAAGGAATACAATAAAAGCGGTGCAAAATATACCTTCGAAAATATAATAGGCAGCAGCGCTCCTATTCTCATGCTTAAGGAAAAAGCACGGCGTATAGCCAAAAGCAATTCACCGGTGCTGGTATACGGAGAGACAGGCACAGGCAAGGAGCTATTGGTCCAGGCGATACATAATGCGGACCCCAAAAGAAGGACCAAGCCCTTTATAGCCCAAAACTGTGCAGCCCTCCCCTTCAGCCTTCTTGAATCAATCCTTTTCGGTACGGCTGCAGGCAGCTTCACCGGAGCAAAGGACAATCCGGGGCTTTTTGAGCTGGCTCACGGGGGCACCCTTTACCTGGATGAAGTTAACTCACTCAATATTGAGCTTCAGGCCAAGCTTCTCAGGGTTATCCAGGATGGAGTCGTAAGAAGGGTCGGAGCAGCAAAAACAAAGGACGTGGATGTCAGGATAATAGCATCTGCAAATGAACCTCCTTCAGAGCTGGTAGCTAAAAAGCTTCTGAGGGAAGACCTTTATTACAGGCTCAATGTCATATATCTTGAGCTGCCCCCTTTAAGAGAAAGACGGGAAGATATAGCTGTGCTGGTGAGCTATTTCATAGAAAGGAATAATGAACAGCTGGGCAAAAGAGTTGAAGCCGTTTCCAAGGATGCCATGAAAGTCTTTTACGAATATTCCTGGCCTGGGAACGTCAGAGAACTGGAGCATCTTGTGGAAAGTACGATGAATCTTATTGACAAGGAAGTCATAACCCTTGATGATGTCCAATACTACTTTGATAAAAGATTGAAGCTCGCAGCCATGGATTCAGAGGCATTTCCCAATAATACCCCTTTGGAGGATCTGAATGCTGCTGTTGATGAATATGAAAAAAGCCTGCTGATTAAAGCCCTTAAGGCCTCAAAGGGTAATATATCCATGGCAGCCAGGTCTCTTGGACTGCCAAAGCAAACAATGCACAACAAAATCAGAAAGCATAATATCAAGCTTATCAAAGAAATAGAATAACATTGTCCCGTTTTCGGTACTCCGTATTAAAACCGATACATTCTCGTACCATTTTTGGTACGTCTTTTTTTGGTTCAGACTTAGCTCTGTAATTGCAGTACTTACGACGCCTAAAAATGTGGCATGTAATTTGCTATATTATAAAGAATATAAAATATTTTTCAGAAATCCATAAGAGGTGATAATTTGAGTACAGGAAGAATATTCAACATTCAAAGATATTCAATCCATGACGGGCCGGGTATCCGCACAACGGTATTCCTTAAGGGCTGCCCCCTCTCCTGTATCTGGTGCCATAATCCCGAAAGCCAGTCCTTTGACCCTGAGCTTATGCTGTATGATAAAAGATGCATTGGCTGCGGCAAATGTGCGGAGGTTTGCAAGCACGGGGCTTTACTTGACAGGAGCAAGTGCACTTCCTGCGGCAGCTGTGCAGAGGTATGCTATTCAAAGGCAAGGGAGCTTGCCGGCAAGCTGATGACAGTGACTGAAGTCATAGCTCAGATTGAAAAGGACAGCATTTTTTATGACGAATCCGGTGGCGGTGTCACCTTCTCCGGGGGAGAACCCCTTTCCCAGCCGGAATTCCTGTTGGAGCTGTTGAAACAGTGCAAGAAAAGGGAATATCATACGGCTGTGGATACAAGCGGCTATGGAGCTGCAGAGATGGTGAAGGCGGTCAGTAGTATGACAGACCTGTTCCTCTACGATCTTAAGCTTATGGATGATGACAAGCACATAAGCTATACCGGTGTATCCAACAAACAGATACTGGAGAATCTCAAGACAATATCACGGCTTGGAAACCGGATTCATATCAGAATACCTTTGATACCCGACATCAATGATGACGAAAGCAATATCAAAGCAGCAGCAGAAGTTATACAAAGTATCCCGGTCATAGAACAGGTCAACATTCTGCCTTATCATAATATTGCAGTGGATAAATATACTAGATTGGGAAAACCGAGCAGTCTTATGGATATTCCTGTTCCTTCCAATGAATATATGGAATCCATTGCCGAAAAGTTTTTATCATATGGAATAAAAGTAAAGATAGGAGGGTAAAGCAATGAATGAGAGAGTCAAGATGCTAAGGCAGAAGAGCCTTGACGCAGTCCCCACCATGTCCTTGGAAAGAGCCCGGATAGTGACAGAAACGTATAAAGAATACGCAGGCAAGGTATCTGTCCCGGTACTCAGGGCTTTGGCCTTCAAGGCACTTATGGAGAACAAGACCATCTGCATCAATGATGGAGAGCTTATAGTCGGTGAAAGGGGGCCTGCTCCAAAGGCTACTCCGACATATCCGGAGCTGTGCTGTCATACTGTGGAGGACTTCGATGTAATAGACAAAAGACAGAAGATTTTCTTCAGAGTAAGCGAGGAAGCCAAGGAAATACAAAGAGATGAGATAATACCTTACTGGAAGGGAAGGTCCATGAGAGACCTGATGTTTGATCAAATGACCCAGGAATGGCAGGACTGCTACAACAGCGGTATCTATACCGAGTTTATGGAGCAAAGGGCTCCCGGTCACACTGTTGGAGACGGCAAAATATACACCAAAGGCTTCCTGGGCTTTAAGAAAGATATAGAAAATCAGCTTACAGCTCTTGATTTTGTCAATGATATGGATGCCTACAGCAAACAGGAGGAGCTTAAGGCAATGGACATCTGTGCTGATGCGATAATAAGCTTCGGGAAGCGTCATGCCGAAAAAGCCCTGGAGCTGGAAGCTGCGGAAACCAATCCTGAGAGAAAGGAAGAGCTTAAGCAGCTTGCAGAGGTATGCTCCCATGTGCCTGCCAACGCTCCGAGGAATTTCCGGGAGGCTTTGCAGATGTACTGGTTCGTCCATCTGGGTGTAATTACCGAGCTCAATACCTGGGATGCTTATAATCCGGGGAGATTGGACCAGCACCTTTATCCATTCTATAAGAAGGGCACCGAGGATGGCACTCTGACCCCCGGGAAAGCAGAAGAATTACTGCAGTGCTTCTGGGTAAAATTCAATAACCAGCCCGCTCCTCCCAAGGTAGGAATAACCCTTCAGGAAAGCGGCACCTATACCGACTTTGCAAACATCAACAGTGGAGGACTCAAAACTGACGGTTCTGACGCAGTCAATGAAGTTACTTATATGGTGCTTGATGTTATAGACGAGATGCGTCTTCTGCAGCCCAGCTCAAACATACAGCTCAGCAAAAAGAATCCCGACAGATTCCTGAAGAGAGCTTGCAGGATAGTAAGCAAAGGCTGGGGGCAGCCTTCAATATTCAACGCCGACTCGGTTGTTGAAGAGCTTGTACGCCAAGGCAAAAGTGTGGAAGATGCCAGAAACGGCGGAACCAGCGGCTGTGTTGAAGCCGGTGCCTTCGGCAAGGAAGCTTATATACTTACCGGTTATTTCAATCTGGTAAAAGTCCTTGAAATAACCCTGAATAATGGTGTAGATCCCAGAACAGGCAAAAAAATAGGCCTGACTACCGGAGCTGCCGATAAATTTAACAACTACGAAGAGCTTATGGATGCATATAAGAAGCAGCTGCACCATTTTATAGAGATAAAAATAAAAGGGAACAATGTAATAGAAAAGCTGTATGCAGACCTTATGCCGTCTCCTTTCCTCTCAATACTTACCGACGACTGCATCAAGAATGGAAAGGATTATAACGCAGGAGGCGCAAGATATAACTCCAATTACATCCAGGGCGTTGGAATAGGCACCTTGACCGACAGCTTTGCTGCAATTAAAAAGCATATATTTGATAATAAGTCCTATAGGATGGCCGAATTCCTTGAGGCTCTTAAAAACAATTTCGAAGGCAGCGACCGCATGAGGCAGCTTATTATGAACAATACTCCCAAGTATGGCAACGATGATGATTATGCCGACGATATAATGAAAGAGCTTTTTGATGCATATTACAATGAAGTGAACGGAAGAAAGACAGTTAA
This sequence comes from Clostridia bacterium BRH_c25, assembly GCA_001515955.1. The sequence goes on from LOES01000111.1 coordinate 33,342, forward strand.
GGGCGGAATTTACAGGATAGATATGCTCCCTACTACCTGCCATGTATATTTCGGCGCTGTCACAGGTGCAACTCCGGATGGAAGAAGGTCCGGGCAGCCCCAGTCCGAAGGTATCTCACCGGTACAGGGCTCTGATGTGTACGGACCAACGGCAGTAATAAAATCGGCCGGCAAGATGGACCATATAAGGACCGGCGGCACTCTTCTAAACATAAAATTTACTCCCGACCTGGTAAAGGATGAAGAAGGCATCTCCAGACTGTCACAACTCGTAAGAAGCTATTTCAAGCTGGATGGCCATCATATACAGTTCAATATAGTAAGTGCCGATACCCTTAGAAAAGCTCAGAAAAGCCCTGAGCAGTACAAGGACCTTATAGTAAGGGTAGCAGGCTACAGCGATTATTTCTGTGATCTGACGGAAGCCCTTCAGGAAGAAATAATTACAAGGACAGAGCATAAGAGCTTCTAAGAGGTATAGAAATAGAGCCGGACATATTTGCCCGGTGAGGCTAATGACAAAATAGCGGTAATCGAGCAGCCATGTATAGCACGGAATAACTATACAAATCTTGATGGTACTAAGGAACTACGCCAAAGAAAAGTCTAACGCGACCTTCCTAAGTACCATTAACAAGCTTTGTATAAATATCCCTTAGCTATGACATGGCTGCTTGCATAAGTATACACCGTTATTCAGGCTATGAAATATTTAGGCACTTTGTCATCAATCTGACTGGACATATTTGCCCGATTCTATTTCTATAATTCTTTAATTATATCGTTCCTTTCCTTTTCCGTATTAACACTCTTCTTTTGTGCTTCATCAAGCTTTCTACGGAGTTTTGCCATTATACTGTCTATGCTATCCTTCATTCGTAACGAATTATTCAGCGAATCATTGATTTTGGACTG
>LOES01000112.1 GCA_001515955.1 Clostridia bacterium BRH_c25
CTAACGCCCTCAAATGGTCATCCTTGACCTTGAGGACTTGCTCGGCGTCCATGCCTCGCATACGGATATTTCTAAGGCTACGTTCACAAGAGCCATTAACAATTTCTGTATAAGCATACTTAGGCTATGACATGTCTGCTCTGTAGTTTGTCATTAGCCTCAACAGACCGGATCTGTCCAGTTATATTTTGCTGATATATCAAACTATTGCAATCGTCTTATCATACACACTCAAATAGCCCACAACTATGGCTGCGAATTCATACGGCTTTTCATACATGGAAGCATGTCCTGCTCCTTTTATGACCACAAATCTGGAGTCCTTTATCCTCTTATGGATTTCCTCCTGGTACCTTACGGGGGTCATAATATCATATTCAGAGCCTATTATCAGTGTTGGGATTTCAATATTGTAAAGCTCCTCAATAATATTGAGCTTTGATGCACTTTTTATAGCTCTTCTGAATCCTGCGTACCACTCCTTGATATCCTGCTTTGCAAAGTTTTTTTCCCTTTCCTTCAGCCACTCTATATTCTGCTCATAGAACACAGTTGAATATATGTACGGCATAGTGGATTTGAAGTAGATGACACCATCATTTAAGCTTGCAGTATAGTCCCATAGCTCTTCGATGTCATTCATTAATTTATTTGTATACGCAGTAGTATCTGCCAAAATAAGAGTATGCAGCATATGCTGGTGCTTCAAAGCAAAAAGCATGGCTACTTCACCGCCATAGGAAATACCCAGCAAATGAAGCTTTTCAAAACCCAGTTTATGAAAAAGCTCCTTCAGCATTTCAACATGCATATCCTGGTTGTAGGGGTCTTCAGCCTTGTCCGACCTTCCTTGGTCAATCAGATCTATCAGTACCATTTTGTGCCGGGATGAGAATATCTCTATGAATCCGTTCCAGCTTGCGGTACTCATCATTATTCCGTTCAATATAACCAGTGGCTCCCCTTCCCCATAAGTCTCATAATACATTTTCTTGCCCTTTATTTCTATAAACGGCATATTACATCCCCTCCATGGTTGACTACTGCTTGGCAGGAGTCAAAATTCAAAGCTATTTGGACTTTATTGCAGAAAAAAGCTTGTTCTTTATTTTACAAAGCAAACCCAGTACCCCATGTGGAGCGAATAGTACAATAAGGATGTAAAGCAGGCCAAAGATGATATACCAGCGCTCAAAAATCACACTTACTTTAGCCAGCTTGGAAAGATACTCTCCTGCAAAATTTATTATGGTGGTTCCCAGAATTGCTCCGTAAAGGGAACCCACACCACCAATAACGGTTGCCAGTAAAGCATCTACCGTCTTGGATACAGTAAGCACAGAGGTACTGACAAAACGCATATGAATGGCATAAAAGGACCCCGCCAGGCAAGCTGTTATACCGGCAACTATAGTTGATATAATTTTGTAGCGTAATACATTAAAACCCAGAAATGTAGCCCTTTGCTCATTCTCGCGGATAGCTGCAAGTACCCTTCCTGTGGGAGAATTGGTAAATCTCCAAAGAAAAATGAAGGCTGTTATCAGAAATGCCAAGGCGGCATAATAGAATAAGGTTTTATTCATGAGAACACTTGGTATTCTAAAGGTCATACCGTCGTATCCGTTGGTAAGATGCCTTGCCTTTTCAGCGAGAATAACGCCAACTTGAGCAAAAGCAAGGGTAATCATGGCATAGTACGTATTCTTTATCCTCAAGGAAAGAAATCCGATAAAAAAGGAAAGAATGGTACTGATTATCAAAGAGACAAGTATGGCGAGCAAAAGATAACCCATGGTAGCTTTTGTCTGAGCAATATAGATAGCTACCCCATAGGCTCCAATGCCAAAGAACAGAGCGTGTCCGAAGGATACAATCCCTGTGTAGCCCAGAAGAATATCATAGCTCATAGCATAAACGCTCATGCAGAATATCAGAACCAGCAGGTTAAGGGTGGGACGTCCTGCAATAAGCGGCATAACTGCCAGGATCAGAACGATGATAAGCTGCACCAGCCAGTTGGTATTGAAAAGTCTTGGAATGCCGGGTGTTCCTGTTTTTAACTGCTGCATTTATTCTACCCCCTTACCGAATAATCCACTGGGCTTTACCAAAAGCACAATAATCATCACTATCACGATAACAGCTGTGGAGGCATCCGGGTATAAATAAGCTGTATAGGAGCTGGCCAGGCCTACCAGAGCAGCACTGAAGGCTGTGCCGATAAAGCTGCCCATACCACCAATAACAACCACCATAAATCCCGTCATCTGATACATAAGCCCAATTTCAGGGTTAACTGCCCCCAGAGCCGGAGCCATCAAAGCACCACCCAAGGCAGCTAAAGCAGACCCAATAACAAAAACCAGATTGAAAACTCTTTTAATGTTAATGCCCAGGGCCTGAACCATATCGGGATTCTGTACACCGGCTCGTACAGTCATGCCCAGCTTGGTCCTGGCAATAACCATATTCATGGTAACAGCCACGATCAAGCCTAATACAATCAGGAAAACACGGTACTTGACAATAACAATGCTTCCGCCGATTACCCAGCTTCCCTGCAGTGCTTCAGGTTGAAATGCAGGCAAGATATTGGAGCCAAAAGGTATCTTGATCAACTCATTTAATACCAGCATCAAACCGGTGGTCAACAATATCTGGGATATATGATTACCGTAGACCCTGCTTATAACCACCTTCTCCATAATCCAGCCTACAGCCGCACCGGCTGATAATGCTGCAGCAAGGCCTGCAGCAAAGCTCCCCGTGTGGTTAAAGACAAATACTCCGGCATAACAGCCATACATGAAGACGGTACCATGGGCAAAGTTAAGTACTCCCATAAGGCCATAAACCAGAGAAAGTCCCGAAGCAAGCAAATAATACATCATCCCTGTAGCCAGACCGGCAACTGTCAAGTTAACGAATATATCCATATTCACTCACCTCCATCATTATTCTTTGACCCCAATGCCCAGGTAATGTTTTTGAAGTCCCTTATCCTTTATAAGCTCTTCCATGGCACCCTGATGCACTGTCTGCCCATCATCTATTATGTAATAGCGCTCCCCTACTGCGGAGGCGAGCCAGAAATTCTGCTCCACCAAAACTATGGTAGTATGGTCTTTGATCTGTTTAATGGCAGCAGCCAGCTTTTCAACAATAATCGGCGCCAATCCTTTACTGGGCTCATCAATCAAGAGAACCTTATTATTATTAACCAGCGCCCGGGCAATAGAAAGCATCTGCTTTTGTCCACCGCTCAAGCTGCCGGCCTTAATTTTCAATTTAACCTTAAGATCGGGGAATATATCCAGCAGCCAATACTTTCGATCCATTGTTTCCTTATCTTCCTTAAGCATTGCTATTCTGAAATTCTCATCAACTGTCAATTGAGAAAAGATGCCCTGGTCTTCAGGAACAAAAGCCATTCCCTTCCTGGCAATTGTATAAGTAGGTAATCCATGAATCATCTCTCCGTTAAACTCAATTGAACCCTTGGTAGGAGGGTTCAGGCCCATAATCGAACGCAAGGTTGTTGTCTTTCCCGCACCGTTACGGCCTATAAGAACTGTAACATAGCCTTCAGGCACTTCCAGGCTGATACCCTGGAGTATGTGGTATTGACCTATATATGTCTGCATCTTTTTAACATCAAGAAGCATCATGCCATCCCTCCCAGATAAGCTTTCTGAACCTGCTCATTTTCCATTATATCTTCAGGTTTTCCTTTGTCCAATAAGCCGCCATTAAAGAGTACTACGATTTCATCGGAGAGGGAAAGTACCATATCCATCTTGTGCTCTACCAGCATAATGGTATGCCCGCCTTCGTCCTTTAATTTTGCCAATAGGTCAAGAATGATAGGTACCTCTTCCAAGGACATACCTGCAGTAGGCTCGTCAAGCAGCACAACTTCCGGCTCCAGAGCCAGAACAATTGCAATCTCCAGCTTTCTTTTATCACCATGAGCAAGGTTTAAGGCCAATGAGCCTGCCTTATCTGATAAATTAACCTTTTCCAGCATTTCCACAGCTCTATCCATGAACTGCTTATATTTAAGATAATGCCTGAAGACAGAACTGACACCGGCCTTAGCTTGAACTGCCAGTCTTACGTTTTCCAAAGCGGTCAGATTTGGAAACACGTTGGTAATCTGAAAGCAGCGGCCCATTCCTTGCTTTACCCGCACACTCGCCGGCATGGCAGTAATGTCTTGTCCTTTGAAAAGCACCTTGCCCTCACTGGGCTTTAAAAGCCCGCTGATCAAATTGAAGAAAGTAGTTTTGCCCGCGCCGTTGGGGCCGATTATGGATGTGAAGGTCTTGGGCATAATGTCCAAGGTTACATGGTCTACCGCTGTTTGACCTCCGAAATTAACAGTCAGGTCACAGGTTTGGATAATGGGTGCGCCCATAATATCTTCCCTCCCAAATTAGTGGTATGGTTATTTTACCACAACTTACCATTTGCTGCATTAATTACATTCTTTATGTAAAAAGGGACCGTAGGCAATCACGGCCCCTTTTTATAATTGACTTTTACTACTGGTTATTAATAGGGGGAGCAGTCTCCCCGGGAGTCATTTCACGGACCAGAACCGGTACAGGATGGTCGACTCCGTCTTGCTTTTCAAGCTTGATAGCATATATAACCTGCAGTGATTGGTGATCTTCCTTGCGGAATGTCATTGGCCCCTTTGGAGTATCAAAGCTCATGCCTTCCATAGCTGCAATCAGCTTCTCTGAATCAGCACTGCCGTCAGTTTTCCCAAGGGCTGTAACTATAGCCATAGCAGCTGCAAACCCGCCGGCATCAAACAAGTCGGGAACGGTATCATATTTTTCTTTGATTTTAGCTATCATCCAGTCATTAACCTCATTCTTCGGCAGTCCATTGTAGTACACACAGAAGCCTTCCATTCCTACGTTATCCCACATGGTTCTCAATGCGGCGATGTCAGGAGCACCTGTAGACAGTCTGATACCCTTTTCCTGAACCTTCTGGTCCATGAATGCCTTCCATGGGCTATTGGCACCGGCCCAGACCACATAAACCGCTTCCGGCTTTGCAGCGATCATCTTCTGTATTTCTGCCGTAAAGTCAGTGGCTTCAGCCGGAGGATAGGCTTCAAATACTATTTCGGCACCGAGATTTGCTGCAGCTACCTTGAAAGCATCTGCACCACCGTGACCAAAGGCACTGTCCGGGGCAAATATACCTAATTTGGCCCCCTTCTTACCTATTGCTGCAGCGGCGGCAGCAGCGTCCTGGGATGAGTTGCGGCCGGTACGGAAGATGTATTTGTTCCAGTTGGCTCCTGTAATGGCATCGGCAACAGCAGGCTCAACTACCATAACCTTTTGGTACTCTTCTGCCAACGGCACTATAGCCAACGCATCAGAGGAGCTTGCACAGCCTACGAGAATATCGATCTTGTCTTCTTCCAGCAGCTTGACTGCTTTCTGTTTTGCAACCTCAGGCTTGGTTTCGGAGTCTTCAATGATTAGCTGGATTTCTGTATTGCCAACCTTGTTAGTTCCTTTGGTAGCATACTCCAGGCCCATTTCGAAGCCACGGATTGATTGCTCTCCATAGGCTTGCAGAGCACCGGTTTTAGAGGTCACCATACCTATTTTAACTACCTGAGCTGCCACAGTATCCTCTGTTCCTGCAGTTTCCGTTGAAGCTCCATTGCCGGTATTACTGCAACCGGCAGCAGAAGAGATAATAAGCATCATGACCAGTAATACAGCAATAAACCTGCTTCCTTTGAATTTTAACAAAATATCCCCTCCCAAATTTTATTTCGTTTTATGTAAAGTATTAATGTTTTAAAAAATTATTAATACCTTAATAATTTGAGATATGTCAGTTAATCTGACGAGAACGGAAAAAGCCATCCGACGGTTGTAACATTATATTACAGCTGTTACAGTTTGATACAAATTCCTGGTAAATTCCATTTGCATCATTGATATCTTTCGGAACCCCTACTACAGAATCCTGCAGCTTTTTTAAAACTTTTCTGATATCATTACCCCCGGTCATATCAAAATGCTGCTGAAATAGTATAGCTACTCTATAGCAATTGATTTCTGCCATGCTTATAGAAATATGCAAAGACCATGCCACTAGAAGCTAACCATATCAGAGCTGTAAAAAGGAGAAGTGAATCAACAGTTTTTAATTATAAATCCTAGAAGCATGGTGTTCAGGATATCAGGTTTTTCAAAAATTGCTGCATGTCCGCAGTCAGGAATTACAGCATACTCTGAATTAAGTATATTGTCCGCTAAAATCTTTGAAAATTTCACCGGCTTTAATATATCCTCCTGCCCACATATCACCAGAACATTACATTTTATTCCAGTGAGCTCATCTGTCATATATACGTCCTCTTCAAAGGTTTTATACAAGCTTATCTGACCTCTGAAGTAATCAGGAGATATGTGCTTTAGAGCTTCTGCCCGCTGCTTCAGAAACTCCATATTGTTCTTCAGAAAGCTGTTGCTGTATATGCTGGGAGCCATTCCCCAAAAGAACGCTTCGGGGTCTTCAATACCGGCCAGAGTCCTCCAGCCTTGTACAAACAGTTTTAAACTCAAATCCAATTCACTGACGGAGTCTATTATGGAAACTGATTTGACATACTCAGGGTAGTCAATGGCAAATCTCATGGCAACTTCCCCGCCATATGATGTTCCGATAATATGCAATTTCTTTGCCCCCATATAGTCAAATAAAGCCCTGGCTTCTTCAGCATGCTGTTTGAAGGTGTATATTCCTTCAGGCTTGTCTGACATGGTCTGTCCTTTAAAGTCATGGAGTATTATTCTGAATCCAAGCTTTTCAAATATGGGAATTTGATATACCCAACTACTGGTTGAAGTCATGACCCCATTCATAAAGGCTACAGTCTCTTCACCATCATGTCTGCCTTTTTCCTCATAAAACAGCTTTACTCCATTAGTTATAAAATAAGACATAATCAAGACCTCCTATTAATATTTCCGGCAAGAAAAGCTACCCTGCCTCCTTAGCAAAATTATTAAATCCCAAAAGCATTTAACTCAGTAAATTGCATAAACTGTGCCAAAATCCTAAATGCTTTATTCTTAAAAGAATACCGGATAAAAAAACAGATAGCCTGATTTTTGTATTTCTACTAAAACAGCTATCTGTTTTGTTTGCTATTCTATTTTCCTTATTATCTTATTCTTCTTTTTATAGCTCTTGGCGGTCCCAGGACCTCTGCCATAACTATGCTTCTCATAAGATCATCTTCTGTCAGATTAAATATTATGTCCTCTTCTATTTCTATTACCTCAGCTTTAGGAGCAGCCTTCTTTTCTTTCGTCTTCTGCCGTCTGTGCTCTGGATGCTCATTACAAATACCTTCAGAGCTTTGGCTCTGCTCAATATAGTCCATGCTGCCTGCTCTTCCCCTGTTCTCAGTCTCAACACCTTCAGTGTAAGAATCTGGCATCGATACAGGCATATATTCAACCGCGTCCTTAAGCCCCTCTTCCCAGCTGCTTCCCATATCTCTGACAGTCCTTTCGGGCTGCTGCGGAATATGCTTCTGCCACTGGTCCGGGCTCTGCTTCCTTTGGTTCTGCTGCCTGCTCATATTGCCTTGACCCTGGCTCTCCTTCTGCTTCTGCTGTTGCTGCTTCGCGGCAAAATTAAGCAAACCTATGACTATAGCCACTACTATAAATAAACTGTCCAAATACATCCCTCCTTCTATGGAGATGCCGAATTAAATATTTCGCGTAAATGTTACCCGACTATTTCTTGTCCTTCTCTATTGAATCACCCTTGCCAACTTTTGAAATAGCATCCCTCATCTGAGTGTCGGCTTGAATGTTCTGCAGCTGGTAATAATCCATTACACCCATTCTCCCATTTCTCAATGCCTCTGCCAATGCTTTCGGAACCTCAGCTTCAGCTTCTACAACCTTGGCTCTCATTTCCTGTACTGCAGCTTTCATTTCCTGCTCTTTGGCAACAGCCATGGCACGTCTTTCCTCTGCTTTTGCCTGAGCTATTCTCTTGTCTGCTTCCGCCTGGTCTGTCTGCAGCTGGGCACCTATATTCCTGCCTACATCCACATCAGCGATATCTATTGACAGAATTTCAAAAGCAGTTCCCGAGTCGAGACCCTTTGCCAGAACTGTCCTTGATATCAAATCCGGATTCTCCAATACTAACTTATGAGTCTCAGAGCTACCAACAGTGGTAACTATACCTTCACCAACCCTGGCTATTATAGTTTCTTCACCTGCTCCACCAACCAGTCTTTCAATATTGGCTCTCACTGTTACTCTTGCCTTTGCCCTTACTTCAATACCATCCTTGGACACTGCTGCTACTATAGGTGTCTCAATTACCTTAGGATTAACACTCATTTGAACTGCCTGCAAAACATCTCTGCCTGCAAGATCAATAGCTGCAGCCCTCTCAAAGCCCAAATCTATTTCCGCCCTCTGTGCGGCAATCAATGCATTTACCACTCTGTCAACGTTGCCTCCTGCAAGAAAGTGAGCTTCAAGCTGGTTTACACTAACGTTAAGGCCGGCCTTCCTTGACTTTATAAGCGGGTTCACAATCCTGCTTGGAACAACTCTTCTAAGTCTCATACCGATCAGGTTGAATATTCCTACATTGACCCCTGCTGCCAAGGATGAAATCCACAGACCCAAGGGAACAAAGCTTAAGAATATTGTCAGACCAAGTATTATAACAAATAAGACTACTACATAAAACAATATGTCCATTATTATACCTCCGTTTATTTTTTTAAACTCTCTTGACTACAATTCTGCTGCCTTCAATTTTTATGACCTCAACCTCTATGTCCTTCTCAATAAACTCTCCCTCCGACACTGCATCTATCCTTTTCCCATCAATAAGTACAGTGCCTGAAGACCTTAAAGGAGTAATTACCGAGCCACGCATACCAAGATATTTCTCATTGCCCTTGCTGCTTACATATCCTTCTTCATTCTTCTGTTCGGTGCTTAGTATCATGGATTTAATATAGCCCTTCCCATAACCAAGCCTGTATAGAGCAATTACCAATAAAATCGTTACCGCTATTGTGCCAATAAGCATAAGCATAGCCTGGAAGAAACTCGAGGAAATCATAACTATACTGGCCAAAACCAGTATTATACCACTTATCCCCGCAAATCCAACACCCGGCATCATTGCTTCCACCATGAGCAGCACCAGACCAACCACATATAGGAATGCAGTAAGCAGGCTCCAGTCTCCAAACATTCGTTACACCCCCAATTCTTGAATTCTATGTGCAATTTTGGCTTATACAGTTTTTATCCCAATTGCAATTAAGGATTAGTTCCACTTAGCTCAAAACTCTTATTGTCTCTTACTAAGTATAATATAATGATACCAGTTTTATGTATTGTTAACAACACGAATAACGACTTAAAGTGGGCAGCTCCAGGCAGCCCATGTATAACGCAAATCTACAATTCAAACTGTATCCTTCAAGCTCTTAATATCTATCCTAATCGCTTTAAAGCTCAGTATTTCATTTTTATGCTATCAATAACATAATCCGAATCTGTACATTTTGCAGAAAAAAACCCAGCAGATTGAATTGCCGGGCTTCAAGTATTATTCTTTTACTGTCTTTGACCAGGAGTCCTTCAGCCCTACTATTCTGTTAAACACCGGCTTCTCTTTTCTGAAATCCTTGTTGTCCGGGCAGAAATAACCCATTCTCAGGAACTGATATCCCGTACCTATGGCTGCATCTGCCAGACTTGGTTCAACCTTACAATTGTTCAGAACCTCCAAAGAATGCGGATTCAAATCATCCTTGTATTCCCGGTCTTCTTCTCCTGGGTTGGGCACTGCAAAAAGCTGGTCATATAAACGAACCTCCGCATCCAAAGCATGAGCGGCAGATATCCAGTGGATCGTTCCCTTTACCTTGCGTCCGTCAGGAGAGTTTCCACCTCTGGATGCCGGATCATAAGAGCAGTGAACTTCTTTAATCTCTCCTGTCGCCGGGTCTTTGACAACACTTTCACATTTTATGAAATAGGCACTTTTAAGCCTGACTTCTCCACCTGGATATAACCTGAAGTATTTTTTGGGCGGGTTCTCCATGAAATCCTCCTGCTCAATATAGATTTCCCTGGAGAAGGATACTTTACGAGTGCCGATGTCAGGAGCTTCCGGATTGATTTCCACTTCAAAATCCTCTGTCTGATTCTCCGGATAGTTATCAATAATAACCTTCAAAGGCCTCAATACAGCCATCACACGGTCCGCTCTCTTATTCAGATCTTCCCTTACACAATGCTCAAGAAGGGCATAATCGACAGTACTATTTGTCTTTGCCACACCAATTTTGTCACAGAAGCTTTTAATGGAGGAAGCAGTATACCCTCTTCTCCTCAAGCCACACAATGTCGGCATTCTGGGATCGTCCCATCCGCTTACAATACCCGTTTCTACCAGTTCTCGCAAATATCTTTTACTCATAACGGTATAGGTCAGGTTCAGCCTGGCAAATTCAATCTGTCTTGGCCGATGCTCTGTCTCACATTCATTTACAACCCAATTGTACAACGGCCGGTGATCTTCATATTCCAACGAGCAGAGTGAATGGGTAATGCCTTCCAAAGCGTCGGAAAGCGGGTGCTGAAAATCATACATGGGATAAATGCACCATTTATCTCCTGTTCTGTGGTGGTGTGACTTCAATATCCTATATATTACGGGATCTCTCATATTCAGGTTGGGCGAAGCCATATCAATCTTGGCACGAAGTGTCCTGGAACCTTCGGGGAACTCTCCTTCCCTCATCCTTCCAAGCAGCTCCAGACTTTCTTCAGCACTGCGGTCCCTGTAAGGGCTGTTTCTTCCCGGTTCAGTAGGCGTGCCTCTATATTCTCTTACCTCTTGCTGGCTTAAGTCACAGACATATGCCTTCCCTTTTCTGATAAGGAATTCCGCAAATTCATAAAGCTTTTCAAAATAGTCCGATGCATAAAAAAGCCGGTCCTCCCAATCAAATCCAAGCCACTTGATATCTTCCATAATGGATTCCACATATTCCACATCTTCCTTGATGGGATTGGTATCATCAAATCTTAAATTGCATAGTCCATGATATTTTTCCGCCGTACTGAAATTAATATACATGGCTTTACAGTGTCCTATATGAAGATATCCATTTGGTTCGGGTGGAAAGCGGGTATGTACTTTTTTGTATACTTTTTCCTCCAGGTCCTTATCGATAAAGTCATGTATAAAGTTCGAATATATTCTGGATTCATCGTCTGCTTGATTAATACCTCCTGAAATATTCTTATCAGCATTTGTATTTTCATTCATGAAGTCTTTACCTCCCATTTCTTCGTAACATGTAAATCAAGGAAAACGTTTCGCACTATTGAACTAGTGCTTATTAACATCACTGATT
>LOES01000113.1 GCA_001515955.1 Clostridia bacterium BRH_c25
GAAGCTGCAACCTGCTCCAGCCTGGATTTTGGTATCTTGTCAATTTTGTTCAGCACAAGTATGACCGGGGAATTGACCTTTCGCGCCACCTCGGCAATATGCATGTCTCCCGGGCCAATCTCAGTAGAGCAGTCAAATATCACTACAACAACATCCACGCCTTTCAAAGACTCTGTTGCCGATTTTACCATATATTCTCCCAGCATATGCTTTGGTTTATGTATCCCCGGCGTATCAATAAAGACTATCTGGTACTCGTCGGTTGAATAGATGCAACGAATCGAATTTCTCGTTGTCTGGGGCTTACTGGATATTATTGATACCCTCTCACCCAGAAGTCTGTTTATCAGTGTTGACTTGCCTACATTAGGTCTCCCTATGATTGTTACAAATCCTGATTTAAATTTTTTATCCATAATTGCTCTCCTATTGCCGCATTATATATTATTTATCCGATTCGAATTCCACAAAAGCCTCGGGCAATAACTCACCTATGGTATGAACCCTCACAGTATCTCCACTCTTTGTTATAAGCTTTATATCCAAGCCCCATTCAGACATGAACTGCCTGCAAATCCCACAGGGATACGTAAAGCTCTTCAGATTGCTTGCAACTGCAATAGCCTCGAATTCCCGTTCGCCCTCTGAAATTGCCTTTGTAAACGCAACTCTTTCAGCACATATTGTCGCACCATAGGAGGAGTTCTCAATATTGCAGCCGGTATATATTTTTCCGCTTTTCGTCAGCAAAGCCGCCCCGACCTTGAAATTAGAATACTTCACATAAGCGTTTTCCATTGCTTTCTGTGCTTCTTCTATTAGTATATCATAATTCATATTTTTCACTCCTTAATATCAATCCTCACATAATCCGGAACCACTTGAATCCAAGTAGTACCCTTGTTCATAAGAATTTCATTACCTTTAAGGTCTTTGTATATCGTCTTTGCACTTCTGCTGCTCTTGCTCCATTCGATTTCCATAAGCTTCCCGGCCGTAAGGTAATATCCTCTGTCCTTGCCTATATTATTAACCCCAAGCCGGCCTACATCGTCAAGAACCTTGGCTGTGGTTTTCTCAACAATTATATTGGTCGTGGCAATTTCTTTGCCGGATTCTTTATCTTTAAGCCTTACACCATTTATTGTCCTATAATATAATTTGTCCTTTTCATCATATTCATACCCAACTGTATAGTTTTTGCTATAGTTGAAGCTTATTGCACGGGTACTCTTACCGTCCGGATTCAAGAATTCTTCGCTGAACTTGAAATATTCGGGGGCAGTTTTATTATTGAACTTATTGCTTTCAATTACCTCTCTCATAAGCTTGGTGCTTGTATAAAGATTATGCGGCATCTTTCTGTCCTTTGAACGCCAGAAACATGGAGAACCCTTCAAATCGTTGAGGGCATTGACCTTCAATGTAACAATATCCTGGAGTGCCTGAGGGCTCCCTCCGCAGTGCACATATACCGCATTAAACTCCAATGACTTATCTATGAAATAAGGCCTTGCGCTTCTCACCGGTCCGATTTTATCAGTATGGTTATGGTGGTAGATTGCCATGTACCTGGTGATATTGCCTTCAACAGGAATTTCATATACTATCTCAGCTTCCAGAAGCCCTGACTGGGGCCTTGCATTGTACTCATTATCCAACATTACTGCTATGGGTCTCTGTTTCAGGTCCCCCTCATCTTCTACAAGAACTCCTGTCAAAGGGCATGGTGAACCTTTAGGCGGCTCGGGAGTTGGAGTTGGTTCAACAGTTGGCGTAGGTGTTATTTCCGGTTCCACATTGGCTACTTCGGTATTCTTGGCACATCCGGAAAGCATTACTGCAATAAGGAATAAAACTATTAGTGCTGACAGCCGTCTCTTACTATTCATTCGAAACCCTCTTTTCCAAATAAATTTAATAAAGTTTTTACATTGAGCTTGTCCTGGTGGAACGGTTGTGAACCGTTCCCTACGATGAATTATACTATTTAAGTGTTTTCAAGGCAATAAACCAAAGGTACTTTCCGAAAATCATGCATCCCACTATTACTGAGTTTATCGCAGCAACCAATACCGCGCTTGCAGCTACGTCCTTTGCGATCTTGGCAATAGGATGATAATCCTGCGTCATTGTATCAACCGTCTTTTCCACCGCCGTATTAATAATTTCACATATAAATACTATGGATATGGACATAATTAATATTATTAACTCCAGCCTGCTTACTTCCAGCAATATTCCGGCAAACAGCACAATTATGGCAACAATAAAGTGTATCTTCATGTTCCTCTGTGTATTGATACAATATCTTATTCCTTCTATTGCACACCTTAGGCTTTCAAGGAATTTTCTTGAGTCCACTTTTTCACTTCCTATTATCTCATAATACCCATTTGTTTCAATATTTCTTCCTGCTTTTCAAATACTTCTCCCTCTGAAGCCCCATCTTCATGGTCATAGCCCAATAGATGCAGTATTCCATGCACCAGCAGAAAAGCCAGTTCCCTATCAAAGCTGTGTCCGTACTCCTCTGACTGCTCCAGTGCTTTTTCCATTGAAATGACTATATCACCCAAGGCTATCTCCTCATCGATATATTCGACATCTTCATCATCTTCCTCAAGCTCAGCCTCAGTAAAATCAACCATTGGAAAAGACAGCACATCCGTCTCCTTATCGATACCCCTATACTCCTTGTTGAGACTTCTTATCTCTTCATTGTTCACAAAGGAAATGCTTACCTCGTATTCTTCCCCGCATTCTTCAAAAGACAAAACCTTATCCACTACTTGTACAACCAAGGCTTCCAATGCTTCGTCCACTTTGATCTTCTCCTGTCTGTTATCTATCAATACCGACATGTGATTACCTCCACTTTAATATTATATTTTTGCTTCGTGCTTCGTGCCTCGTGCCTCGTGCCTCGTACTTCGGGTTTGGCTTCGAAGCTTTTACGGACGCCCCATGGGCGCCCCTACACCCCGTATCTCGCATCTCGTATCTCGCATCGATTATATATCTTTTATAGTTTCAGGATACTCAATTCTGTCGTGGAATATGCCTGCCAGTACCTTTACAAACGCCTGCGCTATCATTTCCATATCCTTAAGTGTCAGATCACACTCATCAAGCTGTGTATCATTGAGTTTATCCTTGATTATCTTTCTTACGCCCTGCTCTACTTGCTCCTGCGTAGGTTCAGTCAAAGACCTTATATAGGCTTCAACTGAGTCCGCCAGCATAACTATTGCAGCTTCTTTTGTCTGTGGCTTTCTAAAGGGGTATCTGAACTTACCCTTTTCAACTGCTTCAGCCCCTTCTGCATTCAATGCTTTATGATAGAAGTAGGCTACCAGAGTATTTCCATGATGTTCCTCAATAACCCGTATCACAGCTGAGGGAAGCTTGCTCTTTTCTGCAATTTCGATTCCATCCTTTACATGGGAGGTTATAACGAGAGCACTTAGATTCGGCGTTATTTTATCATGAGGATTATCATTGGTAATCTGGTTCTCCTTAAAGAAATACGGCCTCTTAAGCTTACCTATGTCGTGATAGTATGACCCTACCCTGCACAACAGCGGATTGGCCCCTATGTCCTCCGCCGCCGCTTCTGCCAGATTTCCTACCAAAATTGAGTGGTAGTACGTACCGGGTGCTTCAATAAGAAGCCTTCTCAGTATGGGCTGGTTGGGATTTGACAGCTCCAGCAGCTTTACAGGGGTTATAATGTCAAAGGTGGTTTCAAAAAATGGAAGTGTGCCTATTGTGAGAACTGCCGAGAGAATACCCCCTATAGCGCCATACATGCCATTATAAAGCATCCTGTAGACATCTTCCCGGCTCAGGATACCTACACTGAAAATTATAAAAAGGCTGACTATGCTTACCGCCAAACCTGCCAGAATAATAGTGCTCCTGTGATGCGGTCTTGATACCATACCTGAAGCAAGTATACCGGTCAGAAGCATTATAGCTACTACCGAAAGGTCAAAATCCCCAAGGAAACCTGCAAGTATGGACATCATAGTATTGGACATTATCGCTATCCTTGGGCTTACCAGTATCGAAATAAGCATCGTTCCTGCAGGCAGTATTATCAGATAGGCAGATATACTCTTAACCCCCATGGTAATGGTCAGTGTCATTACAACTATAAGACTGACGAGAAAAATTGTAGAATTGCTGTCCCATAGCTTTTTGTCCAGACTCTTTAGGTATGAACCCATAACAACAAGACAAACACAAATTATAATTCCATAACCCGCATAGAATTCAACATCAAAGTTGGTGCTGTCGCTTTCATAAAGCAACCCATAAGCGTTCAGAAGCTGTATCTGCTGGAATGTAACTTCTTTTCCCTTGTTGACTATGATTGTCCCCTTGCGTATGACAACTTCCTCTACTTTTTCCTTTTCATTCTGTTTCCTTGCCAACGTGGTCTGCTCATCATAATACATGTTGGATCTAAGAGTCATTACAGCAATATCTGCACCAATTTCATTAAGCTTGCTTTGCTTGGGAAGATTCATGAAGAATTCCCTTATTTCACTTCGCTTATCATTTAGCTGCTGTTCGGTAATCCTCCCCGAAAGCATCTGATTGTTAATATATTTGATATTGTCTCTGAGTGTGATTATTTCTGTCTCAGAAGCATTAAGCAGTGTATTGTAAACACTGTTTCCAAGGCTTATACTGGATCCCTTTTCAATAGCAGCAAGCTTCTGCTCCTTATCAAGGTCTTCACTCTTCTTTACTGTGTCCAGCAGTATGAAAAAACTATCTATTTTCTTTTCTATGTCAATCTGAACTGTCAAATCAAGCTTGTAAATCGGTTGGACACTTTCCTCCGCTTGCTTTCTGCTAAGCTCAGTTGCAGACTTGTCCACAATATCCGAAGGAGCATATATGTCTTCACTGGAGATATCCCCTACCTTTAGAAGATATTTCTGTGGAGTCACATTCAGAACAAACAAGGAAAAAAGTGCAGCAAAGAGACATACAACCAAAATTATTCTTATGGAAGTACTGCTTTTTGCCAGTCTTTTCAGATTTGGAACAGAAAACTTTATCATATGCTTCTCCCGTTCATTAATATAATTTTTCTTCCGTTTCTTCCATGCTTACACTCTTCTTGTCTTCATACTTTTCATATGCTTTTATGATATCCCTAACCAGCTTGTGTCTGACAACATCCTTTTCGTTAAAATATATGAACCCGATACCCTTGACATCCTTCAATACTTCCATGACTTCCTTCAACCCTGAGTATTTTCCCCTGGGCAAATCGATCTGTGTAATGTCCCCGGTAATAATAGCCTTTGATCCAAACCCCAATCTGGTCAGAAACATTTTCATTTGTTCAGGGGAGGTGTTCTGCGCTTCATCAAGTATAATGTATGAGTCATCAAGAGTTCTGCCCCTCATATATGCAAGAGGTGCTACCTCTATTGCCCCCCGCTCTATGTGCTTCTGGTATGTTTCCGCACCCATTATGTCATGTAGGGCATCATACAGCGGTCTTAGATACGGGTCTACCTTATCCTGCAGGTCTCCAGGCAAAAAACCGAGCTTTTCTCCTGCTTCCACTGCAGGCCTTGTAAGTACAATTCTGCTTACTTCACGGTTC
>LOES01000114.1 GCA_001515955.1 Clostridia bacterium BRH_c25
TGCCGCTCACCCTTGCTATAATACCCTCTCTTATTCTGGAGGTGGCAAACCAGAAGTTTGCACTGCCACAGGTGAATCTTCAGGAAATAGTACGGATTAAAGAAAATGATTCAGTGAGAAAGATTGAGTATGTTAACAATGCTGAGGTTTTAAGGTTAAGGGGAAGGCTTTTACCGGTAGTCCATCTGGCTGATATTCTGGGCTTGCAAAGGACATATGTTGATCCGGTAACCGGCGAGACAAAAGCAGATAAAAGGAAGACCTTGTTCGATGCAAGACGCAGCAGCACGGAAGAGACTGATTCAGCAGTTGATATTGGGTTGGCTAATGACCGCCGCAAGCGCGGGCTCGAAAATATTGTAAGAATACTGGTAATCAAAATAGGCTCAAGACGATTGGGCTTGTGTGTTGACAAATTGCATGGAAGTGAAGAGATTCTTGTAAAATCCCTGCCGGTATATATTCAAGATTGCATATGCTATTCCGGGGTGACTATACTTGGAGATGGCAAAACCGCAATGATACTGGACCCAACCGGAATAATAGAGAAAGCAAATCTTCATTATCTGGAAGAACAGGATGAAAAGGGAGTCAAACAGTTGGAGCAGGAGATACAGAGTATGTATGAGAACCAGAATATACTTCTGTTCAAATGTTCAGGGCCTGAGACAATGGCAATTGACATGTCCATGGTATCCAGGGTAGAGGAGATAAGTCCCGGTGAAATTGAAAGGGTCGGGGATAAGGAGTACATCCAGTTCAGGGGACAATCCCTGAGAATTATCCGGCCGGAAGATTTTTTGCCTATAGCAAAACAGAAGGTTGAGAAAACCAAGCTTTATATTATAATACCGAAGCTTGTAAAGTACCCTATGGGTATTTTGATAGAAAACATACAGGATACAATCCAGTCAAGTATAGATATAAGAGGGGACGACAGCATAACGGCCAAAGGACTTATCGGCTCTACAGTTTTAAATAGCAAGATTGTCCTGTTGATGAATATTTATGAGCTTTTTGAGATGGCCGATCCTGAGAAGTATAAGATAGAGAGCAGTATAAAGCATACAGGAAAAATCACTGTGCTTCTGGCAGAAGACACCCCGTTTTTTCAGAAATTGGAGAAGGATTACCTTGAGAATGCAGGCTATCACGTGCTTGTAACCTCCAATGGAAGAGAAGCGATTCAGGTTCTTCAGAATGAAAAGGTCGATATTGTTGTAAGTGATATAAATATGCCCGAAATGAATGGTTTGGAACTGGTAAAAAGGATCCGTGCAGACGTCAGATTTTCCAAAATGCCTGTTATAGCAGTTACTTCTCTGACTGGAGAAATGCAGAAAAAAGAAGGACTTGAGGCTGGGTTTGACGCTTATGAGTACAAGCTGGACAGATCCCGGCTGCTGGAATTAGTTGATCAGATTATGCAGGAAAGGGGGACCACCCCATGACGGAAAATATCCTTACATTCTATCTGGGAGAGAGCCTTCTGGGTATCAATCTGAAATTGGCAAAAGAAATCAACAGAAGCATAAGGTATACCCCTGTTCCCGGTGCGCAGCCTTGTATAATCGGTTTCTTCAATATGAGGGGTCAGGTGGTTACCCTTTTTGACCTGGCAAAGCTTATAGGCATAAGCAGGTCCAATGAGCGGGAAGGTTTGGCATGTATCATTTTGAAAAGTCCGAAGGATCCCGATCAGGTTGGGTTCCTGATTGACCGGCCGGGAGATGTGATCGAAGTTGATATAGAGGAGTACGAGCCGCCTCCTGCAAATATAGGAGTAGTAGAGAGCGAATTTATTGAGTGTATTGTCAAGCTAAAAGAAGAGCTGCTGATAATAATCAATCCCGACAAAATAATTAATCAACAGTATGCTATTGATGTTAATCCGTAAAGCCAGAGGTTGCACTAGTGAATAAGTTTATTTATAGCAATTCATCATATACAGCGGTTCAAGTAAGGAGGATATAATTATGGAAAAACTCAAAGCATCAGATGAGGATAATTCCCCGGCATACAACAAACCTGCAGCAGAAGCTCCGGCAGATACCGGTTCTGGCACTGCAAAGCGTATGTCATCACGAGGCTATAATGTACCTGACCATATAGATCTGGTTGTCATTGCATCCTCAACGGGAGGTCCGACAGCATTAGACACTGTATTCGGTCAATTACCATTGGATATTAATGTACCAATATTGATTGTACAGCATATGCCTCCCGAATTCACAGGGGTACTGGCCCAAACCTTATGCAAAAAGTATAATCTGGATGTTAAAGAAGCTGCTGATGGTGATAAGGTGGAACCCGGAAGGATTTTAATTGCTCCAGGAGGAATGCATATGACCGTAAGTTCTTCCAAAGGGTTCGGCAATGAAATACGGTTGCTGGATACACCTTATGTTAATGGCGTAAAACCTTCGGCAGATGTTCTGTTTCATTCCGTAGCCAAAGAATATAAGGGTAAAGGAGTATTGGCTATTGTACTTACAGGAATGGGCAATGATGGTACGAAGGGCATCAGGGAAATGAAGGCGGAATGCAATTGCTACTGTATTACCCAAAGTGAAAGTTCATGTGTTGTATATGGTATGCCCAAATGTGTATATGAAGCCGGTCTGTCCGATGAAGTTGGGGAACTGAAGGAAATAGCTTTTCGCATGTATCAAATCATACGGGGCAGGGGGTGATATTCCAGATGTATGACGGGACGGCTTCAAAAGAATTTGCTATGCTTCAGAAGTTTATAGAAGAGAAATGCGGTATTGAACTGGGTGAGGAAAAGGCATACCTGCTCGAGAGCAAGCTTGCCAGGCTTTTGGCAGAGTCCGGGGCTTCAAGCTTTGAAGAGCTTTATTTAAAAATATGCTCTACAAAGGATCCATATTTAATCGATAGTATAATAGAGGCCGTTACTATAAACGAAACCTTTTGGTTCAGAGATAAAACACCATG
Source organism: Clostridia bacterium BRH_c25 (assembly GCA_001515955.1). The sequence goes on from LOES01000114.1 coordinate 2,959, forward strand.
GTATATTATAGAGGATATACTTTTGCCGGTTTTAATTGCCGAACTCAGAAACGGGAAAAGGGATAAGGTAAGAATCTGGAGCGCTGCATGCTCGTATGGACAGGAACCGTATTCTGCCGCCATGTGTATAGACAGTTACTTGAATCGGATGGGTGCCATGGATGCCGGACCTGAAGCTTTCGAGATTCTTGCTACCGATATATCCTCCGATGTGCTTCAGATGGCTGAAATGGGGAACTATGACAATATATCAATTTCCCGGGGCTTGGATGAGGATTATAAATCTGGATATTTCAAGAATAAAGGCAGAATATGGAGGTTGGATGAGGAAATAAAAAAGCGTATACGGTTTCAACAGTTAAACCTAATAGACAGTTACTTTCCTTATGAACAGTATGACATTGTTTTCTGCAGGTATGTGTTGATTTACTTCTCTGAGAAGTATAAAAAGAAAGTGATAGACAGTATAACAGCGTCCCTAAAGCCGGGTGGAGTGCTATTTATCGGGAGTTCTGAGCTGTTTGAGGACTACAGCAGGTACTATACTATGGAACAATACAGGAACGGCATATATTATAAAAAGAAGGAGTGTTGGTAACTTGGATTATAAAGCAAAGATACTGTCTGTTGATGATTCATCAATTATTCGAAAAATAGTCAGGAATTCTGTTGAAGTACTGAACTATTCTCTATTGGAAGCTTCTTCGGGAGAGGAAGCGTTATCAATACTTGTAAAGGAGCATGCATCGATTAAGCTGATACTATTGGATTGGAATATGCCGGGAATGAACGGACTTGAACTCTTGAAAATAATAAAAAAGAATATACTGTATAAAAATATACCTGTGATGATGGTTACAACAGAGGGTGAAAAAGGGAACATAGTCAAAGCTGTACAAGCAGGAGTAGTTAATTACCTTCTTAAGCCGTTTACATCAGAAGAACTTACCAAGAAAGTAATGCAGTGCATTGGGAGGGTATAACAGTGAACAATACGAACCAAAACAAGCTGCGTAATATTGAGGAGAGCAGCCAAGAATTTTCGAACTGGTACTTTTCCAATGCAATTAAAGAAATCATATTTACAATGACAGGGATGGAAGTAGCTGAAGAAAAGGCAACTGAAGAAACCATCAAGGATTTGAAGGAACAAATCTCCGGTATTATTATGCTTATCGGGAATAAGAGAATAATGATCTCCCTTGGTATGTCAACATATACAGCCAAGAATCTGGTAGCATCCATGACAGGGCTGGAATCCGGCAGCTTGACCAAAGAGGATTTGGTGGATGGTGCTGCAGAACTGGCAAATATAGTTGCAGGCAAGATTAAAGCCAAATTCTCAGTTAACGGAGAGCGTTATGATATTTTGCTCCCATATACTATTACAGGAGATGATCATAGTATAATACACAAGAACAAGTCGGCAGTTCTGATCAGATTATATCATACGGAAAATATCGCAGTAATTGCAAAAGTATTCTTTTTGTAAGGAGTAGGAGCAAATAAACGACAGCTGTAAGAAGTCTGTCGTTTATTTATTAACAAGAAGCTGCAAGTATATTATCATTGTATTCCTATAAGAATGATAATAAAATTTAATTAAGGAAAATATTGAGAAGGGGTGAAGCTTATGAGTAACAATAACTTGTTTTTTTATAAGGGTGAGGGCAAAATTGAAAGTCAACAGCTGGCGTTGAGCAGCGAGAGAACGGTTATAATCAGGGATGCATGCTCCGAACTTGTTATTGATGGCATCAGGAATATCGAAATAAGCCATAAGTTCGGCAACAGGTTGAGACTCAAAATAGGTCCGAAAATATCCTTTTATCCCCTGAACAAGAAAATTGCGATTAATGATACCGAGGGAAGCATTATAATAACCATTATAGATACTGAAGAACAACTCAGGGAATTTGAGACAATTGCAGATGAACAAACAGCAAAAGCGTTGAAGGATTACATCCATGAGAATGTACCCAATCTTTATACCAAAGAAAGCTTGAATCAGAAGAATCTGAACGAGCTCAGGGAGATTAAGGAAAATATGGACGATCTGGCAAACAGCTATTAAGAATGATATGAGCTTCCTGACTAAAGGGAGCTCATATTTTTTTTTTGTGGATGTTATGCAGGATGTATTGTATAATGTTTTCAAAAGAATACAAAAAATGGAAGGAACAGTGGTATGGAAAAAGGAAGAAGGCTTTTTAACATAATTAAAGCTATACTGCTTACTATATTGTTCTGTACTGCTGTATATTTTGAAAATGCACAGCAGCAGAGACTATATGTGCTTGTCGGCATATTTGTACTTTACCTGGCTGTCGGTTTCGGCAGAGGTTTTTTCAGAAGTGAGGGTAAATTATACTTCCTGTCCTTTATTGTTGACATAATATTGGTATTTGCTCTGGAGTATAACTCGAGACTTCTGATAAACTATTTTCTGCACTCCTTCTATATAATCATACTGCTTGAAGCGGCTCTGACTCTAGGGCTTGGAAGAGGAATTACAATAGGCACAGCCGCAGTTGCCGTGTCTCTGATTAAATATGCGTACTTGATTTATTATAAATTCAACCTTTCAAATGTGTCCCAATTGGCATTCTTCCTGATGGTCAATGTGCTCATACTTGTAATAGCAGGCTTTGCACAGCACAACAAGGAGGAGAAGGAACGAAAGGATGTGCTCTACAAGGAGCTTCTGGACGCCCATAAGCAGCTGAAGCAATATACTGATGAAGTGAACCGTCTCTCGGTAGTAGAGGAGAGGAACCGGATCGCCAGGGATATACATGATACCTTGGGTCACAATATGACTGCCCTTATAATGCAGCTGCAGATGGCAGAGCACCTTATAAAGGAGGATGGCCCAAAGGCAGAGGAGCTGCTGGGGAATTCCATAAAGACAGCAAAGGAAAGCCTTGCAGGTATCAGAGAGGTTGTAGAGACTTTGAGGGGAGCAGGCACCGGCATTACTCCTGCAGAGTCTGTAAGAAAGCTGGTCAATGAATTCTCAGCCAGGACAGGAGTGGAAATAGGGCTGGATATAAACGGGGAGTCCTCCATGCAGGATTCGGCGGCAAATATAGCTGTGTATCATATAATACAGGAAGCGATGACCAATGCCGTACGACACGGGAAGGCAGAAAAGATATATGTAAGTATTGATTATTCCGGAGATTCCATTATATTCTGCGTGAGGGACAACGGTTCGGGAGCTGAGACCTTGACGGAAGGTTACGGCTTGAAGGGTATAAGGGAAAGAGTCGAAGCCTTTGGCGGGAAGGTCGGATTCGGAACCTGCGAAGGGTTTTATATAAAAGGCATCCTATACTTGTGTTAAAAAGCACTAGGAGGTAAGAGATGATAAAAGTATTGTTGGTAGATGACCAGGATATTCTGGTTGAAGGGCTCAAGCTGATACTTGGAAAGGAAGAGGACATACAGATATGCGGTACTGCCAATAGCGGCAGGAAGGCATATGAGGCATGCAAATGGAACCGCCCCGATGTGGTGCTGATGGATATAAAGATGCCGGAGGTCAATGGAGTGGAAGCCACAGGGCTGATAAAGAAGGATTTTCCGGAGGTCGGAATAATTGTGCTTACTACCTTCAATGATGATGAGTACATATATGATGCACTGAAGAACGGCGCCTCAGGCTACCTGCTGAAGGATGCTTCACCGGAAGAAATTGCAAAGGCTTTACGCACGGTATATAATGGCGGTGCACTTATACAGTCGGAGGTTGCAGTGAAGGTGCTGGACAAATTCTCTGAGCTTGCAAAAGGGAATCCGGAGAAGCACTCGGACCCCAGATCAGAGCTTTTGACTGAGCGGGAAACAGAGATATGCAGACTGATTGCTGAAGGGAAGAACAATAAGGAGATTGCCGACGAGCTGTTTCTGAGCGAGGGTACGGTGAAAAACCATATTACAAAAGTGCTTATAAAGCTGGACCTTCGGGACAGGACTCAGTTGGCGGTATTTACTATAAGGAATGATCTATAAAAAAATGCGACATAGTCGCATTTTTCAGTCACTAGTCGCTAGACTCTAGTCACTAGCTTGGGGCAGGGCTTCGAAGGCTGAGCTAAGCCTATGCCCATAAGGAATACCAACAAATCTAGAGACTAGTGACTCGAGACTAGCGACTAAAAACTCTGTCTTATTTAAGACGCGGTATTATACTTTTGTGCAAAAAGTCATAGGGTATGACATTCAATATGTGATTTAAGATAGATGTAATTGGGCTTCCAAATTTGTAGAATGATATTGTAAGAAAACATTGGAGGGATTTTAAGTGAAAAAATTAATGATTGCCATATTTGTTTTATTGTTTGCAATATCATTGGCAGGTTGTATTCCAGACAGTCTCGGAGACTACAAGAAGGCAGTTGAAAAAACCGAGCAGATAAAAAAAGGAAGGACGACGGGAGAGTTTTCAGTGGTAATGGATTTTAACACTGAGGGCATGACAGAAGAGCAGATAAAGGAATTGAACTATTTCAAAAAAATGAATGGAAGCTTCGATGTTGCCTATGACGATGAGGCAGAGAAGGGAATTTTCAGGAACTATCTGAATTTCGGAGGACTGGGCTTTGACTTCGACCTGTTCGTTAATGGAAAAGAAGTATTCATGAAGCTGCCTGTAATAGGAAAATACTTGAGGATCGACGGGCTGCAGGCTCCCATGAACATACAGCAGAGCGAAGAGGATATGGAGCTTATCTCCAGGGAGTCGCAGGATGAAATCAGTGCAAAATGGCTTGGGATACTTAAGAAGGAAGATATTTTCACGGGCAGGAATATAGTGCTCACCACTCCTGATGGGGAGGTAAAGACCACCGAGTACACCATAAAGCTTAAGGATGAGCAGGTAAAAAGCCTTGCAGCAGATACTATCGATATACTTTCCAGGGATGAAAAGCTCAGGAAGAACTACGAGGAATTGATCAAGAAGAACGCAGAGCCCATGAAGGATACCTCCTTTGATAAGCTGATTTCGGATATAAAGGAGAATATGAAGGATTACACAATCGAAGGCTTCAGCTATACCGCTTATGTGGATATTGACGGGTATATGGTCAATGAAATGATAGATTTCTCACTGAAGGTTGACAGCACCAAACCGGCGACTGCGACCAGGCTGAGCTACAAGCTGGATATAAAGAACTGGGATATCAATAAGGAGCAGAAATTTGAATTCCCCGTACTGACTGAGGAGAATACACTGGATATGGATCAGATGGATAAGAATATGCCCTTCATGATTGAAGACCTGTTGAATAAAAAGGATTAAAGGGTGATAGATATGACACTATTAAAAGTAGATAACCTGCATAAGAACTTTGGAAGTACAAAAGCAGTGGACGGAATCAGCTTCCGGGTGGAGAAGGGGGAAATATTCGGCTTGCTCGGCCCCAATGGAGCCGGAAAGTCGACAACAATTTCAATGATTTCAACTCTGATGCCCCCTACAAAAGGCGAGATACTGTTTGAAGGCAGGAGTATACTGGAGGAACCAAAGTCCATCAGGCAGAAGCTGGGGGTTGTGCCCCAGGATATAGCCCTCTATCCTACCCTGACAGGTTATGAAAACCTGGGCTTCTGGGGAAGTATGTATGGGCTGAAGGGTGCGGGGCTGAGAAAAAGGATGGAGGAAGTGGCTGATATAATAGGCCTTAACGGCCGCTTGAAGGATAGGGTGGATAAGTATTCCGGAGGTATGAAAAGAAGGCTCAATATAGGGGCGGCTCTGCTGCACAGGCCGGAACTGCTTATAATGGATGAACCGACTGTGGGAATAGACCCCCAGTCAAGGAATCATATACTGGATACGGTACTGGAGCTTAACAGGCAGGGGATGACAATAATATACACCAGCCATTACATGGAAGAGGTGGAGTATCTTTGCAGCCGCATCTGCATCATGGATCAGGGAAGAATGATAGCCTCCGGTACTCAGGAGGAGCTGGTGGAGCTTATCAAGGGGGAAACACTGGTCAGTCTGAAGCTTGACAAGCCTGGCAAAGATATACTCGAAGGACTCAGGTCGGTAAAGGGAGTGACCAAGGCTGAGCTGGTACTGGGTGAAATTGCAGTAACCGGTGAAAACGTTGATATTATACTGGCGGATATTATTGCCCGGATAACGGAATACGGAAGGCGCATCTCATCTATTGATGTCAAGAAGCCGAATCTTGAAGCGGTTTTCCTTCATCTGACGGGAAAGGCTTTGAGGGATTAAGGAGTATGGGTATGAAGATTGTAAAGATTGTTCTAAAGGATCTGAAGACTGTACTTAGTGATAAAAAGGCTCTGGCCATGATTCTCCTCATGCCCCTGATACTCATGATAATACTGAACTTTGGTATGAAGGGCGTCTTTATGAGCGGAGACTTTGGAGATATGTCCAGGATAAATATAGCTGTTGTAAAGCAATATGATAAGGCTGAGGATATCCTGAGATTTGACAGAACCTTAAGCAGCGGCTTTTTTTCCCAGGGTATGAGCAAGGAGACAGCAGAGGAGTTGAGAGAGAGCGGTGAAGATGTCGATCCGGAGGGGATATTTCTTGGAGATTTTCTTGACAGTGAAGAAGTAGCCAAAATTATTTCATACAGGGTAGAGGAAGAGAACAGAGCATATGAACGGCTGAACAGCAGGGAAGTATCTGCAGTTGTACTCCTCCCGGATAATTTCATATACGATATGAAGATAAATATGCTGACACCATTCAGAAACAAGGTGGATATAAGGGTGCTGACACATCCCGACATGAGTATAAGCGGCCAGGTGGTCCGGAGTATAGTGGAGGCTTATTCTGATGCAATGTCTTCGGTAATAATAGGGAAGAATGTGCTTGTGGAGGCTGCGATGGAGCATGACCTCGGGGATGACGGCTTCAAAGGAATGAAGGAAACTATGGAGGGAATCAGCAGTGCTATGGAAGGTATCAGAGTGGATATTGATAATGTAGAGGTAGAAGGCAGAAAGAATATATCAAGCGCTGACTATTATGCTGTGGCTATGCTGACAATGTTCATACTTTTTGCTGCCGGTCATGGCGGGAGAATGCTCCTGGAAGAAAAGGAGAATATGACCTACCATAGGATGATTATGGCCGGAACACCCAAACTGGGTATACTTGCAGGAAAATTCTTTACGGTGTTTTTGATTGCATTGCTTCAGATAAGTATAATGATAACCTTCTCCTATTATGTTCTGAAGGTTCAATGGGGCAGCACACTGCCGGTTATGCTCATAAGCCTGAGCAGTGCGTTTTCCGTGGCAGGAGTCGGCAGTACCCTTGCAGCTGCGACCTTTAAGGCGGGAAATTATAAAATGGCCAATATTTTCGAGACAGGTGTAATACAGACAATGGCACTTCTGGGAGGAAGCTTCTTCCCGGTAGATATACTGCCGTCAATGTTTCAGAAGCTCAGCTTCCTGTCTCTGAACGGAACAGCCCTTAAGGCCTATCTGAAAATCATGATGGGCTACGGAATGGAAGAGATAATCGGATATGTCGGAGTATTGACAGCCATAGGGGCTTTGTTCCTGGTGCTTTCCGTGCTGATACTCAGAGGAGAGGGGGAGACAGTGAATGTTAAATATAATAAGATTAAGACTGCTAAGGCTTAAGGACGACATTGCGGTATTTGTGCTGATGACTGCCATGGCCTTTGGACTCACAGCAATATTCGGTGCTTCCTTTGGCGATTTCAGACCGTCAGTACTGATCGTAGACGAGGATAAGAGCAGCTATTCGGAGATCTTTATCAATGAGCTTAAAGGCAACAACAGCTTCAATTTTACTGACACAGACATGAAAAGTGCAGTATCGGAAGTGGAGGAAGGAAATGTACTTACTGCCCTTGTTATAGGAAAGGGCTTTGGTGAGGATATAAGAAGCGGGAAAAAGGTCTCCTTGGGCTTAATGAAGGTCAAGGATGATACACTGATACTGACCCTCCAGAAGCTGGCAACCGGTATAGCCCGGAAAATGACAGGAGGTGTGAGGATAGCAGACATCACATCGGATTTCATACTTTCCAGGAAGCCTGGAGTAATTCCACAGCAGGCAAAGGAGTCAGCATACCGCAGTGTCATGGATGCATGGGAGTACAAGAGGCCTATGGCAGTAGCCGGATCTGTCGTTGCAACAGGAGCAGACAACAGCTATGACAGCCGGAAGCATTCAATGATCGGATTTTCGGTATTCTTCTCGATGTACACTATGGTATTCGGAATAGGGACTATATTAAGCGACAAGCAGTACAGGACCTGGCAGAGGATGATCATATCACCGGTATCCAAGGCTTCCATACTGGGGGGCAGCATGGTGGTGGCATATCTTACCGGCGCCATTCAGATAGGCGTACTTATACTTGGAGGCAAGTACCTCCTTGGAATAGATTGGGGAAGCAGTATAGCCGGGGTGCTTATGGTAGCGGCAGCCTTTGTATTTACAGTGACCTCCCTGGGCTTGATGCTGTCCGGGATAGTAAAAACCTACGCACAGCTTTCCGCAATCACTCCGGTGGTGCTTACCAGCACCTCAATGCTCGGAGGCTGCATGTGGCCCTTGGAGATAGTCAATAATAAGGTGCTGCTTTTCCTTGCAGAGCTTACACCGCAGAAATGGGCGGTACAGGGCATGGAAAGCATAGCCGCCAGGGGCATGGGCTTTGAAGCGGCAGTATTTCCGACACTTGTGCTTCTGGCAATGGGAATACTGTTTTTCGCTGCCGGAGTAAAGGTTATGAAGTTTGAGTAGAAATTTATAATACAAAATTGAAAATAATATGGATAATGTTTACAAGTAGAGTTATAATAAATATGTAATTCAAAAAGGGGGATTAACTCAGCTGGTTAGAGTGCCATCGTCACAAGGTGGAAGTCGCAGGTTCGAGCCCCGTATCCCCCACCATTCACAAAATCAGATCTATACTTTAAATACTTGCTCTTAGTTGACATTATTATCATAAAAAGCTATAATTTATGAAGGTTAACAAACAATAAATAGGTATTTCGAGCCGTTTTTTCTAAAGGGTAATCCCATGAAATGCGGCCAATGGGTAATTGGGGAAACCTGCTTGCCTCCCGCATTGGAAAGAAATACATTTTATAATAGATCAATACAAAATCTCTTTGAAGTTTCTATTGTTTTGTTGCGTATTCCAAGCGGGTGTAAGCCTGCTTTTTTTGTTGCCGATTTTTCAAACTAAAGGGAGGATATGTATGAAAAAACTATTAAGTGTATTGTTGGTAATGACTCTAATCGTTTCAAATGTGGCAATGGTATGTGCGGCAGACACTACATACGTGGTAAAAGAAGGTGACACATTAGCAAAAATAGGCGAAGTTTATGGAGTTCCTTACACCATTATCGCTCAAAAGAACAATATCAAAGACTCTAATTTAATTGTTGTAGGACAAAAGCTCATCATTCCAGACAAAGAAACAGCCTCTGCTCCTATTATTTCCAGTAACCTTACAATTCCAACCATAGCAGCCGCACCAACTACTCCTGTATCAACCAAGGTAACTGTCACTGATGTTACAGGACGGGTCATTACATTAGACAGGTCGGCAAACAAAATACTGGGCACACATAATCCATCACTGAATACAGGTATTGTTTTAGGCGGAGGAGACAAGTATATTGCAGGTTTTGGGAATAAAAAGATGGCCAACAAACTCTACGATTACGTAATGAAGGATTACAACGGTATTGTGCAAATCGGTACGGGCAGCACTATTAATTTTGAGACAGTTGCTTCCTTGGGGAAAAACAACGTTGCAATATTGCCGGAGCGTTTTAAAAACCAGGTTGAGCAATATGAAAATGTCGGCGTCAAAGCAGTTGTTGCACTTCCCAACACAGAAAGCTTTGATACGATCAAAAACTCACTGACAATTGTAGGCAAGGTGTTGGGTGAAGAGAATAGAGCAAACAAAATAAACACATTTATTGATAAGAATATTTCCGAGGTAAAGATATTAGCCGCTAAAGCAAATACACGTCCGAGCGTAATTTTTTTAGGAAGCTCAAATCCTCAATCTGTTGCATCAACATCAATGATACAAACAGATATAATTGAAATGGCAGGGGGTACTAATGCAGTAAAGGGTTTAAATGTAAAGGGTGCTTTTGCAGATGTCAGTATTGAACAAATTATTGCATGGGATCCTGAAATTATCTGGGTGCCAAAATATGCAAGCTACACAGTGGAAAGCTTATTAAATGATGCGAAATGGAGCAGCATAAAGGCCGTTAAGAACAAGGCAGTATATGTATTTCCTTCAAACCTTGAGCCCTGGGATTACCCCACAGCATCAGCTGTCCTCGGATTGTGCTGGGGATTAAATAATCTACACCCGGAGTTATACAGCAAAAACGATTTAATGAAAAATGTAGATGAATTCTATGAGTTGGTGTATGGCATGAAGTTTACTGCGGAACAGGTTGGCATTAAGTAATTTAAGCTGAATATTATTTCAAGGCTATCCAAAATATTTTGGAATAGCCTTGAACATTGATAAAGGAAATAATTTTATGAATAAAGATAAATATCTACGGCATGTGTTCATACTATCCTTACTTCTTTGTGTGCTTATGCTGGCAGCCCTCTGTGTCGGCAGATTAAGCTCAAATCCAGTTGACGTTTACAATGCTATACGAAGCAAATTAGGAGTAGCCCCGATCATGAATGAAGCAATGGAAACAGTTTTATTTTCGATCAGAATACCACGCGTGTTGGCTTCCATGATGATAGGAGCAATGCTTTCGCTTTCAGGAGCAGTATACCAGGGAGTGTTCAGAAATCCCCTTGTTTCCCCTGATATTCTTGGGGTATCGTCAGGTGCAAGTGTAGGTGCAGCAAGTGCAATATTACTTGGATTTGGAATGGTTGAAAGACAGATATTTGCATTTATAGGCGGTATTTTAGCGGTAGCACTGGCTACGGCTATCCCAAAACTCCTAAAAAACAATTCAAACCTGATCCTGGTGCTGTCAGGAATTATCGTTGGTGGGTTTTTAACATCCTTGTGTGCAATAATGAAATTTGTTGCTGAAGAGCAGACTGAGCTTTCAACAATTGTATTTTGGCAGATGGGAAGCATCTCATCAATAAAAATGACAGAGACAGCTGCGATTAGCCCGGTATTTTTGATTGGTACTGTTTTGCTTATCGGCTTATCCTGGCGTATAAATATACTATCCTTTGGTGAGGTTGAGGCGAAGACCCTTGGAATGAACATCAAGCAAATAAGAGGCATCACAATCACATGTGCAAGCCTGCTTACCGCAAGTGCTGTCAGTATCTGCGGTACGATTGGATGGATTGGGTTGGTAATTCCGCATTTAGCCCGATTGCTCGTTGGTTCAGATCATATCAGGGTGATCCCTATCACTGTATTGTTGGGTGCCATGTTTATGCTCATCATTGACACAATAGCACGTTCCCTGTTAACAGTAGAAATTCCTCTGACAATTCTTACAGGACTAATTGGTGCCCCTTGTTATGCGTGGCTCCTGTACAGACAAAGAGCAAATATTTCTTAGGGAGGAGCACAAATTGATAATAGAAGTGAAGAATATCAGTTTTGCATACGAGAACTCTTTAACTATATTCAGGGATATTTCTTTTTCTATAGATGAAGGACAAATTATATGCATACTTGGTCCTAACGGAGCAGGGAAAACAACGCTGCTTAATTGCCTGGCAAATATTCATAAACCAACTAAAGGTAAGATATTACTGGATGGAAAAGAAATGGAAAGTATGTCATCTAAAGAAGTAGCAATGAACATCGGGTTTGTTCCGCAAATCATTATTCCATCATTTTCCTATGAGGTGCTTGGTTATGTTGTAACAGGTTGCGCTCCGAGAATTGGGATTTTTGAAAAGCCGGGACAGGAGCATTATGAAATAGCACAACAAGCTCTTGAGCAAATGGGAATATCGCATTTGTCTCACAAGTATTTAACCCAGATAAGCGGAGGAGAAAGGCAGCAGGTAAGCTTGTCGAGGGCTCTTGCACAACGGCCAAAAGTGATTCTAATGGACGAGCCTACTGCCCATTTGGATTATGGAAATCAAATAAAGGTGCTTAGAGTAATAAAAAAATTAGCAGCTGAAGGCTATGCCGCAGTGATAACAACTCATAATCCTGATCATGCATTACTGCTCGGAGGAAATATGGCTGCAATTAATACCAAAGGCGATTTCACTTATGGAAACTGCAGGGATGTAATAAATGAGGAATTTTTATCTTCCCTTTATGGAATAAACCTGAATTTGCGTCATATTGCTGATATTGGACGAGATGTATGCATAGCACCGCCTTTATAAAAAAGGCTTCCATTGAAGGTTCTTAATAATTAAGGGAGCCTTTTTTGAAACTCGCTTACGGGGCATAACAAATTAAGGTGGAATATATGTCCCTACTCGTTATAAAAAATAAAAGAAAGTTGGGTGATTTTATGATAATAAAAAAGGTATTGGAAGCTGCAAAACCGTATTTGGAAGGAAGAACCATAAAAGATGCTGTTATAGGCTTATCCTTGATAGCTATACAGCTTGATAACGGCAATGTCGGGGTATCTTATGTGCTAAGAGAAAGCTTACCCGCCGGTTGTTCAGTATTCCCTTATGCTCAGGATATCATAGGAAAGTCAGCTCAAGAGATAGCAGAATGGGTACTCATTGGAAAAGAGGATGCTCAAAGAGGTATTGGTATGGCGGTGCTCACTGCGGCTTCCCGCAGTCAGATTTTACAAGATGTAGATAGTTCTGATTTATCTTTTGGTATCAATGTGCTGCCTACAGATACGGTAGGCATGATAGGTTATATTCATCCGATTGCAACAGAGTTCAAAAGGAAAGCCAAGAAAGTGATCATTTTTGACATGGGCCTTGCCTTAAGAGGCGGGGACAAAGGTGAAGTATATTCCATGCAAGACCAGCCTAAATTGTTGCCTGCTTGTGACATAGTTATTCTAAGCGGTACAACTATGATAAATAATACAATAGATGAGCTTTTATCAAAGTGTTCTATTGCTAAGGAAATCATCATGGTTGGTTCATCTGTGCCAATGTTTCCCGAAGCCTTTAAGGATACGAAAGTAACAGTACTTGCAGGTGCTTGGTGGGATGGGGAGCAAAAGGATGAGATTTTTAAAGAGATTTCACTGGCGTGCGGCATTAGTCACCTTCATAAATATATGATAAAAAAAGCAGTATGTTCGAAATGAGAAAGGTGAGAGGAATGAAAATATTATGGCCAGACTTTTCTTTTGAAATGTATAAAAGAGCATGTGATGAACTAAATTATCCCGAAGAACCTTTTTTTGAATATATCAATGAATTTATTAAAGATGACGATGTTGTAGCTGATATCGGATGTGGAATTGGAATTCCAACAATGTATATTTCAAAGAGGTGCAAAAGGGTAATAGCCATAGACCATAATAAAGAGTCCCTTGATTACTTCAATAAGGAAATCATTAAGAATAGAATTAAAAATATTAAAATAGTTCATGGGGCTTGGCCGACTGTGGAAATTGAGCCATGTGATGTTGCAATAGCTTTTTATGTCAATAAAATTGCAGATAGTAAAGAGAGCTTGGTTGCTTTGGTTAATACAGTTAAACGTGGTGGCATGATTACCAGCAGAGGTTCTAATGAGAATGACGGTTTTTATAAAAGTTTAGCTGAGCGATTGGGTGTTCCATCAAGAAACTACGGCTGCAGCAATGGCTGTTATTTGCGTGGAAGGTTGGAAATGCTGGGGTGCAAGGTAAAATGCGAGCAAATATCTCATGAGTTTGGGCAGCCGGTAAACGATATTGACGAAGCTGCTAAATTCATCTGGTGGCAATTACAGCTTGATAGCAGTTATTTAGAACCGATTAAAATGATAGCTGAAGATTATATAATAAACCATAATGACAAGATGTATATTCCTAAATTGAGGAGTAGCTGTCTGATAATTTTTGAAAAATAAGAACAAAGGAACTTAATACCTATCCCAACCCGTCTATAACGGCGGGTTTTTTTATGCTCACCTTTTTTATTTGCTGTTGTCATGCAGAGCCCTGTTGTAAGTAAGTGTGATATTTGACAAATGCGGATTCTGATAGGTGATTATACATAATGGAAGCGGCTTGGAATAATAAGGAAGACCCATATGATGAAATTTTATGATATTATGTAAATAAGAAAATACAAGCTATTGTTTTGATGTAATTTTCATGCATATGCGACGCAAGAAAGGATGAATTAACGGATGAGGAAAAGATGGAGGAAAAATAGCTTAATTTTTATGGTTATAATTATGGCTATTGCAATGACTGTAAACATTACATATGCTGACACGGCTTTAATACAAAGCAATGAAGATATTCCAAGTAATTGGGCGAAAGCAGTAATTGAAAAAGCAAAAGAGACCAATCTCCTTCCGGAAAAGCTTCAGGGAGAATATAGAAGTGATATCACCAGAGAAGAGTTCAGTGAGGTTGCTGTGAATTTGTATGAAGCTTTGAGTGGGAAAGACGGTATGTTGCAAGGAGAAAATCCTTTTACTGATACACAAAATACAAAAGTCAGGATAGCAAATGATTTAGGAATAGTAAAGGGTATAGGAGATGGGAAATTTGCTCCCAATGATGCGATAACCCGTCAGGAAATCAGTGTGATGTTATATCGCACATTGCAGGCAGCAAAGCCTGGATATGACTATTCAAAGTTGTACGACTACATGTTCACGGATTATAATATGATTTCAGCATGGGCAAGGGAAGCAGTCGGTTATTTATATGGAATAGAAGTTGTAAACGGAGTTGGCGATAACCTGTTTAACCCCAAGGGAAATACATCCAGGGAAGAAGCAATAGTTCTTGCAAAAAGAACGTATGACAAAGTATTGGCATCTAAAAATAATTTAATTGCGTCACGAGCTGGGACAAGCAGACAAGAAAGCGATATGAATTTGAAATTGGCAAAGCTTATAGCTCAGGAGATGGGCAAGCCTTATCAGTGGGGCGGAACAGGACCTGACAGCTATGACTGCTCCGGGTTGGTATATTCCTTGTACGGCAAGCTTGGTATATCGCTGCCGAGAGTAGCAAGTGACCAAGCGGGGGTTGGAACTTATGTGTTAAAAGAGAAATTAGAATATGGCGATCTGGTGTTTTTCGCAAAAGACGGAAAGAATGTACACCACGTAGGAATATATATAGGGAACGGTATGATGGTGCATGCTCCTCAAACGGGCGATGTAGTAAAGAAGACAACTATCATGTCGGGGTATTATGATAGAGTTTATTATACGGCTAGAAGGGTTTATTAATTAAAACAGGAAGATATGATATCAGGCCATGGAGTTATCCGGTTATCGGCTGTAGCCTATGGTGCCGGATGATAATATAAAGTGCATGTGTGGGATTAAAACCTGCATATGCATTTTTTTAATTTTCACTCCCGAAAAAGAAAAGGGCAACCAACTGATTTCATTTGGCTGCTCCAGAAAATTAACATAGTGTGGGTGCTTGACTCTTTATAAGAACTAGTTGGACTCTATGGTTTTTATGATATCAGAAATAAAAGAGGCAACTTCGCTTCTGTCAATTATACAGTTCTGCGTTGTAAAACCGGAATGCAGGAAATCGGTGAAGCTTTCGACAATTCCCTCATTTCTGATTATAATATTGTTCGTTATTTTAAAATCAGTATATGACGGGACAATATAAAGCAGTTGGTTTCCAATGGTTTTGACGGCAAAATCGGAATCATAAAAAGGGTTATCTTCTTTCATGAGGTAAAGGGTATAGTTTTCCTTCTCTTTTACAAATCTTAAGAGATTTTTTAATGTCTCAATTCGTTCACTTTTACTGAACTTAATATTTCTTAATATTAGCGGCTGCCCGGTTGCAGCAAAGTTTCTAAGGCCTTTAATGGAAATGATTTCAAGAGCCTTGCTTTTTTCCACCCTTTCACAAAAGGTTTCTATTCTTTTTATCAGTATTTGAGCATGTTCTTTTGGAACTACTTTCTCCTGCGCTTTCTTCCTGGCTAAAGCAAGAGGAATAGTATAGAAACCACTTTCAGGATGCAATAGCGAGGAGCTTAATTGTACCATTTGTTCATATTCATACATATAAAGCGACTGTTTTTCATAGGTTTGCAGGTTAAAAAACAGTGGCAGGCAGTCGTCGCATATTTTGCTGAATTCTTCGTTCATCAGTTCAATGGTTTCCTGACATTGAGAAGTATAAAGCAGGCCGTTTTCGTAGTCCTCCGAAAAGGCAAAAGCGGTTTTGGAATCAATGCTGATAAAGTTTGGGAAAAACGTTCCGTAGGCATCAGTTGTCAATTTCTCCGTTGTGTAGTATGCCCCATATGAGTTTTCAAAAAATGATAGAGGGAGCAGCAAATCAAGTATTTTCAAATTATGAAGTTTGTTTTTCTTCAGCAAAGTGTCCTTAAAGCGAACTATGTGTTTTATGGATATATCCCTTTTACCAGCAGTTATTTCATTTAGTATTTTAGTAAGTATGTTAACAAAGTCTTGCAGGTTTGGCTGCAGAATCATATTGACAGTCGATATATCTGTGTCCTGTCTGACTGAATCCAACAGAGATAATACAGTATTAATAACATTTATTTTATTTTTTACTGGGATGACACTTGCATTTTCATTTACCGGTATTTGGGTTTTAAAGGAATATTCATATGCTATACCCTTTTCGTAAATCTTATTGTTCAGGTTGTTAAGCAGGTCTGTTATCAATTCCCTGCCTTTGACAATCTCCCAGCCATATAGACTGCACTCATAGCTTTCCAACAGCTTTCTTTGTTCGGATACTCTTAAATTTAGTTTTTGTGATATTTCGTTTAACTGGCTCTGATCGGGCAGTTGTTCGCTGCTTAGAAAGCGGTACAGCAGTGAACGGTTTATATTCATTGTAATGGCGAATTGCTTCTTATCCAAATCTCTTAGTGTTAATAATTCATTCAGGTAAGAGCCGAAGTTGGTTATTTCATTCATATTTTTTCTCCTACAAATATATTCTGTTTAATTATACATTATATAGCTGTAAGTTTTCAACATGTTCACAAATATTACGGAATTTTTATGTGAAAATCAGCAACAGTTTGTCGAAATAAATATTGAAATAAATATAAACATCATATATAGTAGAATTATATAATTAGCAGAATATTCTAAAACAGTAATGGTTTGTTTGATTATAAGAGCGGAGAAAACAGTGGACAGTTAACCGCACAAAAGCTCTTAGGAGGTTGGAGTATATGAGAATAAGAAGAATAGTAGTATTGCTGGGTATATTGTTTGTGTCACAAATATGGCTATCCGGATGTGGACTTCAAAAGGATGTTTCTAAAGAACGAGAGGTCTTGGCCAATAAGGCTGACAATAACATAATTATTGCAGTTGTGGGGCCAATGGCTAAAGAGGATACATTTGGATATCTGGATGGTATCATGCTGGCTGCCGAGGAGATAAATAAAAATGGCGGCATAGACAACAAGCAAATTGAGATTCTAAAATTTGATGATAAGGGCCTTACAGTGGAAGGTATCAATATAGCCCATGAATTAGCCGGCAATCCTAAAATAATGGCTGTGATAGGTCATTGGGATTCTCATGTAACACTTCCGGCTGCCAGTATATATGAAAACTCTGAAATGTTAATGATAACCAGTATGATTACTACTCCAAAACTAACTCAGAGTGGGTATAATTATATTTTCCGAAACATTCCAAGTGATGAGAGAATGGGCGAAGAAATGGCCAAATTTGCAAAGAGCCGGGGTCATAAACGTATGGCAATTTATTACGCTGATACTGAATATGGAAAGGAGCTTGCAAATTCTTTTGAAGACAGTGCTGAGAGTATTGGGGTAAAGATTGTGGATAGGACTACTCAAAGTGTTGATGATCATATGTTTGACAGGACAATGAAAAGATGGAAGGCACTTAATTTTGATGGGGTGTTTGTAGCTGATCACATGCCTTCTGCGGTTGAATTTATTCTTGAATTTAAAGAGGCACATCCTGAAATACCCATAGTAGGTACAAATGGTCTTGATGATCCGGATTTTATAGATATACTGGGAGCGGCTGCAGAGGGTGCGGTAATGGCTACACTATATAATCCCGGTGATCAAAATCCAAAGCTTAAACAGTTTGTGGAAGAATTCAAAGGTTATTATGATAGAGATCCTAACGCACATGCAGTTCAAGGATATGAGACACTAAAACTGCTTGCCGGCGCATTGGAGCTTGCAGATAATCCGACTCCCAGTGAAACTGCAGAAGCATTAAGATCAATGAAGCAATGGCCTAGCCTGACTGGGGTACTAAATGTAGAGGAAAATGGCGATGTGACTGGGAAAGTAATTCATATGAAGATAGTAAAAAATGGTGAGTTTGGATATTTACCTGCAAAAGAGTAGAGAGGAGGGTTACCCATGAGAACAGGAGTATTTCGTGAAGTGTCATTGCAGCGTCTTTCTTCTCCGGAGCAGCTTGACCAGTTGATGTCTGTTACATCTCCAAGAGCTTGGTTATCCTTGATTGGAGTGACAGCGATACTGATAACTGCCCTTACCTGGGGAATTTTTGGCAGCATTCCAAATACAACCAGTGGTGAAGGTATCCTTATTAAAAGTGGTGGAGTTCATAATATTTCTCACGCTATAGGCGGGCAGATAACGGACATTAAAGTAGAGGCGGGAGACATCGTAAGAAGAGGCGAGGTTGTTGTAAGGATTGACCGACATGAGTTAGTTGAGCAGATAATGGATTTGGGGGAGCAGTTGGAGCGGGTTAAAAGCTCTCAGGAGGAAACTGAAGCAAGACTGATGAGAGAGAAAGAGCTAAATAATCAGATGAATAAATTAAGGACAGAGTTGGAAATCCAGTCAACTGTTGTTGCACCTGAGGATGGAAGAGTTATCGAGGTTAAGGTTAGCAGAGGTGATTTTATCCAGCCGGGTATGCAGCTAATATCCATGGAACATGTGGGGGATACCGCAAGGGATCTGGAGGTTGTTATGTATGTGGCTCCGGAAGAGGGTAAACAGATATTGCCTGGAATGACAGCTCATATATCTCCTACAACTGTAAAAAAAGAAGAATATGGTTTTATAATAGGCAGGGTTACTTCAGTTTCTGAGTTTCCTGAAACTGCTCAAGGAATGATGGTTACTTTGGGCAGCCAGGAATTAGTGGCAAAGCTTTCGAAAAATAGTGATCCTATAGAGGTGCATGTAGAATTAATCACTGATGGGAGTACTGCCAGCGGCTATAAATGGTCCTCTATATCGGGTCCGCCAATTAAAATCGATAGTGGGACCCTTTGCACAGGGACAGTTACAATAAGCTCTCAGCCACCTATAAGGCTGGTTATTCCGGATGTTAAGAAGTACCTTATGAGAAATTAATTCTTTTATTCTCCAGCTTGGAGAGGAGTGATGTTATGGGAAAGGCTGTTAATATAAAGAGGGCTAAAACACCAACTGTTCTACAGATGGAGGCCGTTGAATGCGGGGCAGCATCTTTAGCTATGATTTTGGGCTATTATGATAAGTTTATTCCTCTTGAAGAGCTTAGAACAGCATGTGGTGTATCAAGGGATGGAAGTAAAGCAAGTAATATTATAAAAGCAGCTATAGCTTATGGTTTAGCAGCAAAGGGCTTTAGGAAGGAACCTGAAGAACTAAAAGAAATGCAGGGACCAATGATTGTTCATTGGAACTTTAATCATTTTTTAGTTGTTGAGGGTTTTAAAAAGGATAGGGTTTACCTCAATGACCCTGCTAGCGGGCTTAGAACAGTATCGTATGAGGAATTTGACCAGTCCTTTACTGGAGTGGTTCTTACCTTTGAAAAAGGAGAGTCCTTTGAAAAAAGCGGCGGCAAGCCTAATATCTTTACGGGTTTAAAGAAGCGCTTAAAAGGCTCTGAGGTAGCAGTTGCCTTCATAATGCTTCTTGGAGTGGCAATGGTAATTCCAGGATTAGTAATTCCTGTGTTCACTAAAATATATATAGATGACATATTACTTGCAAACAGGGATAATTGGCTCGGGCCATTATTGTTAGGCATGGGTATTACTGCTCTGTTAAGAGGTGTAATAACCTGGCTTCAGCAATATTATCTTTTAAAGCTTGATACAAAGGTGCGTATAAGTACTTCCAGCCAGTTCTTGTGGCATATATTAAGGCTTCCGGCAGAGTTCTTTTCACAGCGTCAAAGTGGAGATATCTGCTCTCGTTTACAAAGCAATGACAGGGTGGCAACTCTTTTATCAGGACAGCTGGCCACTACTGCAATTGATATACTTTTGATAGTATTCTATTTTGCCTTAATGACACATTACAATATGACTTTGGCCCTGGTAGGTGTAGCTGCTGCGGCAATCAATGTTATTTATCTAAAGTATGCAGCAGTAAAAAGGGTTGACCAGAACCGAAAGCTTTTGCAGGACAGGGGCAAGCTGCAGGGGAATGCCATGTCAGGCTTGCTGGTGATTGAGACTTTAAAAGCCACGGGTTCTGAAGGGGATTTTTTCGCTAAATGGTCGGGAAGTCAAACAAAGGTCTTAAATACAGAACAAAAAATGGGCGTTTCAACACAAATCCTTTCTGCAATTCCGGTATTTTTAACTGATTTAACAAATGCTGTTGTACTTGTATTAGGGGGTTTCTATATACTAAATGGTCAGCTGACTATAGGAATGCTGGTTGCATTTCAGAGTCTCATGTCAAGCTTCATGACACCTGTTAATAATCTGGTCAGCCTGGGCACCCAGCTGCAGGAGTTGGAAGGGGACATGAATCGTTTAGACGATGTTTTTAAGTATCAGATTGATGATGAGCATAATAATTCAGCTGATGATGGATTTGAAGAAAAACTATCCGGAAATGTGGAGATAAAGAATCTTAGCTTTGGTTACAGCAAGCTGGAGCCAGCGCTTATTGAAGATTTCAGCCTTACCTTAAAGCCGGGTTCAAGGGTTGCACTGATTGGGGGCTCCGGAAGTGGAAAGTCTACTATTGCAAAGCTCATTTCCGGCATTAACAAGCCCTGGTCAGGGAAAATACTTTTTGACGGTGTTGAAAAGGACAAGCTCTCTAAACGCGTTATTGTAAATTCATTATCAGTTGTTGATCAGGATATATGCATGTTCAGCGGAACAATAAGAGATAATCTTACCCTATGGGATGATTGCATCTCAGACCTGGAGGTGGTTCGGGCTGCAAAGGATGCATGCATTCATGATGATATTACTGCCAGGTCAGGTGGATATGAGCACAAGCTTGATGAGGGCGGAAGCAACTTTAGTGGTGGTCAAAGACAGAGATTGGAAATTGCCAGAGCCCTGGTAACAAATCCAACTATTATGATTTTGGATGAAGCTACAAGTGCTTTAGATCCGTTAACAGAAAAAAACGTAGATGAAAGCATAAGGCGTCGTGGATGCACCTGTATTATAGTTGCTCACAGGTTAAGCACAATTCGCGACTGTGATGAGATTATTGTTTTGGATAAGGGTAAAATCATTCAAAGAGGAACTCACGATGAGCTAATAAGTGTTGAGGGACATTATTCCAATCTTATTAATGCAGTATAGAAGTTTTGAACAGGAGGTGCCTGTATGAAGGACAGAGACCTATTTAATAAAGAAGGTGCGCCGGCTATTGTAGAAGGGAATAAACCTTTGTTATTAATCAACCCTCAAAGCGCATATATAATTGATCAGGGCAGGGTAGCAGTATTTTTGACAGAGATTAAAGATACTAAGGCAGTTGGCAGAAGACATTTCCTGTTTGAATTAAACAAAGATGATAGTATTTTATTTGGTCTAAAACCCATAAGTGCTGAAACGGGCCAGTATGCTTTGCTGGTTTCAGGCTGGGTTGGAACCAGCTTGCTTGAGCTGGACAAGTCGAAGCTTTTCAGTGCATTAACCGTCGAGAAAGATAATCAAGACATATTTGTTAAAATAGAGAACTGGATTAAAATTTTATGGAAGAGTATTGAAGGAGCTGATTTTCCCCAGGTGCTTTTGAAAACTGATGAGGCAGAAGCTGTTTCTGTAAAAATTGATACCAGAGAAGAACACTTGGGATTAGAGGAGTATGGAAGATTTATTCTTGAAGGTGCATTGGAAAAGAATCTTCAAAAACTTCAATCCGAGAAGACAAGGTTTAAAGAGAAGATAATAAGTGACATTGAGTTTATGGATAATTCAATAAAAAAGCTTGCTAATGTTAATGCGAAAAGCAAGGATATTGTATCAGATATAATAACAGACGACCCTCTGCTTACAGCTTGTGGAATAGTTGGAAAAGCTGCAAAAATAATAATCAAGCATCCCCCTAAAGCTGCAGCAGGTAATGTAAGCAGGGATCCTTTGGATGATATTGCCAGGGCATCTCAGATAAAGCTTCGCCAGGTAGCCTTGAAGGGCGAATGGTGGACCCAGGATAGCGGGCCGCTTTTGGCATATATGGAACAGGATAATAGACCGGTGGCCCTGGTTCCTTTTTCTCCTAATAAATATAAGCTGTATGATTCTATAAATAAGACAAATGTGCTGGTGGACAAGCAGGTTGCTGAGGGGATAAAACCTTTTGCGGTAGCTTTTTATAGACCATTTCCCAATACAAAGATAAGTGCCAGGGATCTGCTTGTATTTGGTATGGAAAGCACCTGGAAGCGGGATTTGGTGAATGTGCTGCTTATGGGAGTCCTGGGTGGTCTATTAGGCATGCTGACCCCAGTTGCCATAGGGATAGTCTTTGACAGTGTTATTCCGGCAGGAGAACGCACACAATTGTCGCAGATTGGGCTTTTTCTTGTGGCTAGCGCCTTGACTACCATGCTGTTTCAGCTTACAAGATCTTTTGCCGTACTGCGTGTAGAAGGAAAAATAGAAGGCTCTGTTCAGGCAGCTGTGTGGGATAGGCTGATAGGCCTGCCGGTACCATTTTTTAAGAAATACACATCCGGGGAGCTTGCTATGAGGGCAATGGGAATAAGCCAGATACGCCGGGCTCTTTCAGGGGTAACAATAACTACTCTTATCACAAGCATTTTTTCTATTTTTCAATTTATTTTATTGTTTTACTACAGCTCAGAGCTGGCCTTGATTGCTGTCGGCCTGGTTGTTTTTGCAATGCTTCTGACTATACTCTTAGGTTTTATCCAAACAACCGGGGAACGAAAAATGGTTGAGTTTATAGATAGAATTGCGGGGCTGACATTAGAGCTGATAAATGGTGTTAATAAGTTTCGTGCAGCAGGAGCAGAAAGCAGGGCTTTTCATCTCTGGTCACAGGAATTTGGCAAGGGTGCGGTAATAAATTTAAAAAAAGAAAGGCTTGCCAATTTATTGACTACCTTCAATTCTGTTTTCCCTGTGTTTAGTGCAATGATTATATTCTTTGTCCTTCAGCATAATAGCGATATAAATCTAAATCCGGGCAAGTTTATCGCCTTTAATGCGGCATTTGTTGCCTTCTCAGCTACAATGATAGCAATGTCGGAGGCATTATTAACCATTAATAATATTATACCCTTGTATCAAAGATCAAAGCCAATATTGGAAACCCTTCCTGAGCATGATGAAGCCAAAGGAGATCCTGGAGAGCTTACCGGTGAAATAGAAGTAAGTCATATTTCATTCAGGTATAAGGAGGATGGTCCTCTTATTCTTAAGGATGTTTCGCTTACTATTAAAAAAGGGGAGTATGTTGCACTGGTAGGACCCTCCGGAAGTGGTAAATCAACACTTTTTAGAATTCTATTGGGCTTTGAAAAACCTGAAAGCGGTCAAGTGTTTTATAATTCCCAGGATATAAACAGTGTTGATATTAAGGCTGTTCGAAAACAACTTGGTGTGGTCCTCCAAAACGGTAGGCTTATGCAGGGGGATATTTATTCTAATATTGTAGGGTCTAATCCTTACTTGAACTTGGGAGATGCAATAGATGCAAGTAAGGCGGTAGGGCTTTATGATGATATTAGTGAAATGCCCATGGGAATGTATACGGTAGTGAGTGACGGCGGAAGCACCTTGTCTGGGGGACAAAGGCAGCGCCTTCTTATAGCCAGAGCAATTGTAAATAAGCCAAAGATAGTATTCTTTGATGAGGCAACCAGTGCCTTGGACAATAAAACCCAGGCAATTGTCAGTGAAAGCCTTGACAACCTAAATGCTACACGGGTGGTTATTGCCCATAGATTAAGTACTATTATAAATTGTCAAAGAGTTATTGTACTTGACCAGGGAAAGGTTGTTGAGATGGGTACATACGATGAGCTTATGGATATGAAAGGTGTATTTTATGAGCTGGCAAGAAGGCAGCTGGCATAGCAATGAAAAAAATATAGAAATTTTATGTAATACTTTTCATGCTTATTCGTATTACTGTTTGAGAGGAGGAAATAAGAAACTATATGGAGCATATAGAGCTTTTAAATGGAGAATCGCTGTTAGCTGATGCTGATACTTTTGAACAAGTATATGATTATTATTTCCCCCGGGTTTACAACTATATTAGATTTCGAGTAGGAGATCCTCACTTGAGTGATGACCTGACAAGCATGGTTTTTGAAAATGCGTTGAAAAAGCTCGGAAGCTATAATTCTGAAAAGGGCAAGTTTGCAGCGTGGTTGTTTTCTATAGCCCATAATACCATTGTTGATCATTTCCGTAAAAAGAAAAATAATTTATGTACATATGAAGAAATTGAAAAACTCATAGACACTACATTTAACATAGAGAAGGCTTGTATAGCCAAGGAATTTAGAGCTTCGCTTTTTAAATCCTTAAGCAGTTTGTCAGAAAGAGAAAGAAATATTATTGGTTTAAAATTCTGGGCTGGTTTAACAAATCGCAAAATAGCTTCACTAATGGGTCTGAGTGAAACCAATATAGGTGTGATACTATATCGGTCAATTACACGATTGAAAGGTGCTTTGCAGGATCTGGGGGTAAATACCTATGAGTGAAAAATACAAAGTGGAAAGCTTTAATAAAGAACTGGATGCTTTACTTAAAGGTGTTTACAAGGCAGACCAACCTGGCAATGCAGATGAACTGCAGCTTGTAGAGAAAATTTTGAAAGAGGATTTTAGTGATGAAAGCCAGCTGAAACAAAAAACAAAGAAGCGATTACTGGATAAGATTAACGCAAGAAAAAGCGGCAAGCAAGGTCAAGGCTACAGTACGTTTGATGAAGACGAGCTTAGTGAGGAAGAACTGGATTATGCATCCGGAGGTCTTGCAATAAGAGAAGAAGGTGTCTGCTCAAAATGCGACTGTAAAAGAAGCCGGGTATCGATAAGCACCGCAAAATGCCCGGAATGTGGACACTCTCGTGATGATCATATGTAATTTAGTTTATAACTGCTGCGGCACTGTTATACAAAGGAAGTGATATTATATGCTGCTAAGGGGTAAGGTTGCCATAGTTACCGGGGCAACCGGAGGTATAGGAAAGGCTGTTATTCATAAGCTGTGCCAAGAAGGCGCAAGAGTAATAGGCATATATAGAAGTCAAAATGCTGCAGCAGAAAAATTCCAGGCAGAACTGGCTGAGAGTGGTTTTGAGGTATCTTTTTACAAAGGCTCTGTATGTGATGGGATATTTGTTTCCAACACAGTAAAGAGCATTATAGAAAAATACAGCAGCATAGATGTACTTATTAATAATGCGGGAATTACCAGGGATGCCTTTCTGCCACAAATGCAAAGCAAGGATTGGAAGGATGTCTTTGAGACAAACTTTCATGGAACATACATATGTACCAGAGAAGTGCTGCCGCACATGCTTGAAAAAGAGTGCGGACGAGTTGTAAATATTATTTCCATATCAGGGGTTATAGGCAAAGAAGCACAAACAAATTACTGTGCATCAAAGGGTGCCGTCATTGGACTAACACGTTTGTTATCCAGACAGTATTCTCAAAAAGGCATATATTTCAACTCAATAGCACCAGGATTAATTGAAACAGATATGATTGATACTTTGCCGGATAATAAAAAGGCAGATATTATAAATTCAACAAATGTGAGGCGAATGGGTAAAGCGGAGGAAGTTGCTGGGGCTGTGCTGTTTCTGTGCAGCAGCTTGTCTGATTACTGCAACAATACTATTTTAACAATTGATGGTGGGCTGCTAAGGTAAAAGAAATATCTTTGGCTTTAGCAATATGGATAGTTAGGAGGGGGATTAGCATTGACCAGTCGAAAAAGGATTGTAGTAACAGGAGTAGGAATATTCTCCTCCATGGGACAAGATAAACACCAAGTTCTTAATAATATGATAAGTAATGTAACAGGTATTGGCAGCATTGCTAATTTTCCCACAGATAAGATGTTGAGCAGCTTGGGAGCAGAGATCAAGGATTATGTCCCGGATCCTGACACAACCAAGTATAATATATGTACTCAATTTGGAATACGAGCGGCTAAAGAAGCACTCAATGACAGTGAATTGGATATAACCTCCCAAAATGCTGATAAAATAGCGTTTTGCTTTGGGACATGCAATGGAGGATTAGCAGAGCTTGAAAAAAGAGGAAAGGTAGAAAATCTGGATTATGATGCTACTATTCACTTTCCATGGTTTCAGCAAGGGGATTGTATTGCAGAGCATTTAGGAATAAAAGGACCGGTAATTTCTAATGTAACTGCTTGTGTAGCCAGTGGTCACTCCCTGATAGTCGGGTGTGAAATGCTTTCTCAAGGAAAGCTGGAGGCTGTATTGGCAGGAGGCTCTGATACTATATCTGAGTCAGTCTACGCCGGCTTTAACAGCTTGCAAGCATTAAGTCCCCAACCCTGTGCACCTTTTGGAAGTCCTGCAGGATTAAGCTTGGGGGAAGGTGCGGCATTTATTGTACTGGAGCCTCTGGAAAAAGCTTTAGAAAGAAAAGCATTTATCTATGCTGAAATATGTGGCTTTGGATTAGAACAGGATGCCCATCATATAACAGCTCCACATCCAGAGGGAGATGGAATCGCGAGAACTGTTGCGACCGTCCTTAAACAGGCAAAGGTGAGGCCGGAGCAAATTGATTATATAAATGTACATGGAACAGGTACAGAAGCAAATGATGCATGTGAGTTGGCAGGATTAAGAAAGGCACTGGGGGATGAGGTATTTTCCAAAATACCTTTGAATTCAAGCAAAGCATACTTTGGACATACCCTGGGAGCAGCTGCTGTTATTGAAATAGTCAGCACCTTAATTGCTGTCAGGGATGGAAAGCTGCCTGCTACACTGCATACTAAGGTTTTGAGGGAAGGCTGCCGGGAAGCAAATCATATTTTAAATAATATGATTGAAGGAAATCCAAAATATTTTCTATGCAATAACTCGGCTTTCGGGGGACATAACTCTTCAATACTATTTAAAAATTGGCAGGAAGAGCAAGGCGGATTGAAAGAGACATGTAAAACAGAAAAGGATTTTTCGCCTAAAAGGGTTGGTATATTTGGAATTTCCATGGCGAACCAATTTGGATGCATATCCGGCTCAGAGGATACCGGCTTAGGTAATAAACAGTACATGGACATAGAGAAAGCCAGGCAGGAGGCAAAAGAGTATATTGGTTCTCTTTATTCAAGGAGAATGAATAATATAACACAGTACTGCATAGCTGCAGCTCATCTATCCATAAAGGATGCCAAGCTTGAAATAAATCAGGATAACAATACAGACATTGGCTTAGTGTTCGGCAGCATGTATGGTGCTTTTGACAGATTCAGCAGTTATCTGAAGGGAATTTTTGATAATGGGGTATCCCATGCAAGCCCATTATATTTTCCGGATACTTCTATTAATACCATACCCGGACAGGTGGCAATAAAGCTTGGAGTGAAGGGATATGGAACTGCAATATCTACAGGAGGAAATGAAGGTGCCTTAGCCTCGCTTATTGCGTACCAATTAATAAGGGGTGGCTGCCAGAGCTTTTGCCTTGTTGGAGCAGGGGATGAAATATGTGACTTTAGTAATGAGGTGAGCAGTGTCTTAGGCTATGATAAAAGCAAATATCCAATAACTGAGGGAAGCTCTTTTGTGGTCCTGGGAAGCCTTGAAGACGAAGCTGTTATGAATAAAAGATGCTATGGGGAAATTCTAGGCTTTGGCTGTGGATTTGGCAGTGACAGCTATCGTGCTGCTATAGTCAATGCTCTGGATGAGGCAGGTCTACAAGCCGAGAATATAGACTTTGTATTTTATAATGATGAAGGCTTTAAGGAAAAAGGACTGTATCAGAAGAATATTTTAGAAAAACTTTTCACTAATAGAAAAATACCTGTTAAGACCTTCAATGATGTATTTGGCTATGCACTTTCTGCAAGCTCTATGTATCATATTTACCAAGCAGCATTATGGATGTTTAATGAAAAAGAGCTTCATAATGGTTTGATAGTCAGCTCATCCTTGAATGGTGGAAACGTAGCGCTTATTATTTCCAGGGTTCAGGCGTAAAGGAGATTAACAATGGAAGCAAAAGGTCAAAAAAAGATATTACTGTCTGAAGCACATCGAAAAGAAAATCTATATGTTGCTGACTACCTATTAAAAGAAGGACACCTTTTGGCGCTGCTTTCAAAGGAAAGCCAGATAGTCAACGATTTTATAGAAGGCCTTGATCCGGAACACAGGCATAATTGCTTTGTCCAGTGTCTGGACCACTATAGGTCAGATAATATGATTGAAGCTGTTGACAGTGCTGCAGATAAATTAAAAGGTCTTGATATTTTAATAAACGGACTGCCGGGGGTGGCCAATGAAGCTGTTCTGCTGGAATCGCTGCCGGAAACCTTTGGCAGGGATATAGTCTCCGGTTTTAATGAAGTGTTTCTATTAAATAGAGAAATTGTACGCCGCATGATAAGAGAAAAAGCAGGAAACATAATGTTTTTATTAATTGATGATGTTCTTGATTTTGCGGATTATCCTGCGAGCCCAGTTCATAATCATGGAATACTGGCTATGATGAAAAGCATGGCAAAAGAATTGACTCCATTTAATATTAGAGTTAATTCCTTGACCTTTGGTATACATAATCGTGATTTTAGTCCTTCCGAAAAACGCGAGATGCGCAGGAAGCTGGAGTTTTGTGCTTTAAAGCCTCCAATACCTATCTGGGAGGATTTACTCCCAGCATTGGATGCACTTATATATCCTTCTTTTAGCTGCATAACAGGGCAGAATTATCCTGCCTGTATTGGCACTAGTACTTAATACAATTATACAATAGAAGGGAAGATTGCAAAATGGCTCAAGATTTAAAAGCTGAAGAGAGAAATATAATTTATTCTAAAAAGCCTCATGAATTGTTAAAAACGGCACCTCCCTTTTTATTTGTTGACAAAGTGCATGAATTTGACAGTGAGGAAAAGATATTGCTGTGCTCAAAGCAGGTTAGCTACAATGAACCTTATCTGGCAGGTCATTTTCCTGGACAACCTATAGTACCTGGAGTTTTATTGATTGAGATGGCTGCCCAGGCAAGCGCACTTCTTATGATAGCTCTTAATAATGCAGGCTTGGAAGAGGGTTACCTGGTTCGCACCAAAGATTTTAGCTTCTATAATACGGCCATGCCCGGCAGTTGCTTGATGATAAAGGTGCAATTACAGGAGCATACCGGCAACTTCCTTACTACAAAGGCTGCAATAACTTTCCAGGGTGAAAAAAAGAAGGCAGCAAAGGGCGAGGTGGTGTTGTTCCTACGTTGACTAAGATTGATCAAAGAATAGGAGCATCTAGAGTAACCATAGATTTGCCCTTATGGATTGATACCATTAATTGCTTTTTGTTTGAAGGTGAAGATGGTTGGGATATTGTTGATACCGGCATTTATTCACCTGAAACAATGGAAAAATGGAGAGAAGTCTTTGTTGAGCTTAATATAAATCCTTTGGATATAAGGAAAATAATTATTACTCATGACCATGTAGACCATTTTGGGGCGGCAGGCGAATTACAGAAGCTGGCCCAAGCACCGGTTAAAATGATACATAAAAATAACACTTTGCTAAACTGGAAGGATTGGTTAAAGGAAATCCTTCATAAAGATAATGTATTTAATTCTTTTGGCCTTCCGGAAGATCTAAAAAGAAAAGTTATTGGAGAGAAAATTGATCAGTTCCAAAGCTGGGCGCCCAGCATTCCGGATATAGAGGACCTAAGAGGTGAGGATACAATCCTGCTGGGTCGTGAGCAATATAGTATATTGAGATTTTCAGGTCATAGTGATGAGCAGGTATGTTTCTATAATCAGGATATGGAAGTGCTCTTTGCCGGGGATGCTCTGGTTACCCCCAATCATATTAATATGGTTAGTGAGGATCCGGTAAGCTCATACTTTGAAACACTGAAGGTTCTTCAAGAAATGAAAATTTCATATTTAATCCCCTCTCACGGTAAGCCCTTTTCCAGAGTCGGGATTCGTATAGGACTAATAGCAGAATACAGAAGACAGCAGCTGTTAGAGCTAGAAGAACATTTGTCACAATTTAATACTGTATATCAAGTATATCTTTTCTTTTTAAACAAAGGAGCATTAACTGATTTGTTCTTTGGTGTTACTGAGGTCTATTACTTTTTAGAACGCCTGGTTAAAACCGGACATTTGAAAAGAGAGATTAGAGAAGGTTGCTTGTATTATATGAATATGAAAGGAGGTGAAAAAGATGAGATGGACTAAAGAAGAAATGAATAGTGCAAAGGCTAAGGTTGAGGCGTTGGCAGCCAAGGATAGCGAATTCAGAAAACTGTGCTTAAGCGATGCTCACGCAGCAGTTAAAAAGGCAACAGGCAAGGATGTAGAGCCTAGTTACAAACTGAAATTTGTTGAAAACCAGGGTGGATACGAGACTTTCGTACTTCCTAATTTTCAGGGATCAGGTGATCAACTTTCAAACGCCGATTTGGATACAGTAGCAGGCGGATCAAAGTAGTTTAGTTAGGTTGTAGATTATTGCAGGTTAAAGCAAGGGGTATTACGTTGCCGCTTGCTTTAACTTCCTTAATCGCTCCTTCTTCAGGAGGGTTTTGTTATATGTTTTATATTGAGCAAATAGATAAATCCATGGTAAAGGAATTTGAATCACTGACTTATATAGAATACAGACTTTTCCTTTACAAAATAGGTAACTCATCACAGATAATAGCATTTGGTGCACTGAGTTTTTCCTCCCAGCCTATAGG
>LOES01000115.1 GCA_001515955.1 Clostridia bacterium BRH_c25
AGGTTGCTTCCGCGGTTAATATACCGGTCATAGCTTCGGGGGGCGCAGGCAGAAAAGAGGATTTCTACCGGGTGCTGACAAAGGGAAAGGCTGATGCGGCGCTGGCAGCTTCGCTGTTCCACTATGGAGACCTGAGTATTGGGGCTTTAAAGGCCTACCTGGCACAGAAGGGAATAAGCGTAAGAACATGATTTTTAGATGCGAGATACGAGACTCGAGAAAAGTCAGGGTATTCCTTTAGGGCAGAAATTTTTGTGCGAAATATTTGGATGGGAGAAATTATATGGTAATTGATGATATTAAATTCAATGAAAAAGGCTTGATACCGGCAATAGCACAGGACTACAAAACCGGAGAAGTGCTGATGATGGCGTATATGAATGAGGAAAGCCTGGAAAAGACTCTGGAAACCGGACGGTCATGGTTTTACAGCAGAAGCAGGGAGGAGCTTTGGGAAAAGGGAGCGACCTCAGGAAATACACAGGAAGTTAAGGAAATGTTCTATGACTGTGACGGAGATTGCCTGCTTCTTAAGGTAGCGCAGAAGGGAGCAGCTTGCCATACGGGAAACAGAAGCTGCTTTTACAGAAGCCTTGGGCCTGCAGATGACAGTGTAAAAGCTGCAAATATAGGAGCGGTTATTGAAGAACTGTACATGAAGGTGGGGGATAGAAAAGAGAATCCTGTACCTGACTCCTATACCTGCTATCTTCTTTCCAAAGGTATTGACAAGATACTTAAAAAAGTGGGGGAGGAGAGCACGGAAGTAGTGATAGCAGCCAAGAATGAGAGCAAAGAAGAAATCATATATGAAATATCCGACCTGATTTATCATTTAACGGTATTAATGAAATATGTAGACGTCTCTTTCGAGGATATTGCCGCTGAACTTCTGAACAGATCCCGGTAGGGGCATAATAAGTCACTAGTCCCTAGATTCTAGTCCCTAGAATTAGGGCAAGGCTTCGAAGCCTGACCCTGACCTAGAGACTAGCGACCAGCGACTAGCGACTGAAATAGTGCCCGCACGCAAAAGTAACGTATTGCACCATGCCGCATATTATAGTTATTACGGAGGAAGGTGTGTGACTATGAACCATGTGGTAATAATGTGCGGAGGTTCAGGCAGCAGGTTCTGGCCTATAAGCAGGAAAGTATACCCAAAGCAGTTTTTGAAAACTGTTGGCGAAAAGACGATGATCCAACTTACAGTAGACCGTATCAGCAGGTTCATTCCCCTTGAGAATATTTACATGGTAACGAACAATAGCTATGTTAAAACCATAAGGGAGCAGGTGCCTCAAGTATTTGAGGAGAACCTTATAATAGAGCCGCAAATAAAAGAGACTGCCGCTTGCATAGGTTATTCAGCCGTGAAGCTTCTAAAGAAAGATCCGGAAGCGGTTATGATAGTACTTCCTTCTGACCACTATATAGAGAATGAAGAAAGATTTATCGAAACCTTGAAACAGGGCATTGAAATAGCAGGCTCCGACAACTGCCTTGTGACAATGGGTATAAAGCCTTCAAGACCGGAAACAGCTTATGGCTATATTGAAACTGGAAAAAAGATAGATAGGCTATTGAAAGTACCGACCTATAAAATAAAAAGATTTACAGAAAAGCCGAACAGGGAAAAAGCTCAGGAGTTCATCGACAAAGGCACTTACCTCTGGAACAGCGGGATGTTCATCTGGAAAGCTGCCGTATTGCTTAGACAGTATAAAAAGTTTCTTCCTGAAATGTATCAAAGCCTGAAGAGGATGAGTGATCATATAGGAAATCCCGGGGAGTCCAGGATAGTTGAAGAAGAATATGACAAAATTGACGGTATTTCCATTGATTATGGAATACTGGAAAAGACATGGGATGTATATGTAATGGAGAGCAGCTTTTTCTGGGATGATATAGGAAATTGGACTGCATTGGAGAGGTATATGGACAAGGATGAAAACGGCAATTCAATAAAAGGAGGGCATAAGGTTCTGGACTCGCGAAACTGTATACTGTACGGGAACAAAAGGCTTATTGCCGCTCTGGGAGTTGAGGACCTTATAATAGTAGAGACGGATGATGTGGTGCTGGTATGCAAAAAGGACAGGGACCAGGATATCAAGCTTCTGACCAAGGAGCTTCTAAAAGACGGAGAAACAATTAAATATGTATAAAGATGCGAGATACGAGATTCGAGATGCGAGGAAAGCTTGGGTATTCCTTACGGGTCCTGGTACAGAAACCACGGGACACACGGCTGACTTCCACGGATGGACACGGAAGCTTTATTCTTTTGTATAGTTACACTAGCGAGTATCAATATTTACCTGATTATCGAACACTATTAAGTAACATATATTTATTCCCGCCGTGCATTCCGTGGATTTCCGTGTTTTTCCGAAGGAAATCCGTGTTACCCGTCCTCCTCGGGACCCCGCCCCGGAACCCCGCTCTCCCATTCCATAGCCCTACCCTAATCCTCGTATCTCGTATCTAGCATCTCGTATCTATCTTCTATCATACACCTCTTCATATACCTTTATTGTCTCAATTACTGTCTTTTTCCATGAAAAGTTGTAGGCTCTTCTCAAGGCTTTAGCCGACAGTGCTTCTCTGAATTCGGCATCTGATATGGTTTTGTAGATTTTATCAGTCAGCTCGTCTGTATCGTAAGGATCTGCCAACAAGGCTCCATCCCCTACCACCTCAGGAATTGAAGTAACATTCGTGGTAATTGTAGGAGTTCCACAGGTCATAGCCTCCAGGGGAGGAAGGCCAAAGCCCTCATACAACGAGGGATATACGAATAGAGAGGCACAATTATAAAAGTATGGCAGATGCTCATAAGGTACATAACCTGCAAAAACCACCCTGTCCCTTAAGCCCATATTCTCCGCCTTTTTCTTCAGCTCATAGTGATTATCCTTGGAAGCTCCAAGCAGCACCAGGTCATAATAACCAGGCAGCTCCCGGTACAGCCTCTTATACGCTTCCAGCAGGCCGTCCACGTTTTTACGGGGACTGAAGCCTCCAAGATATAATATGAAGTCATTTGAATAACTGTATTCCTTCTTCAGGAAATCCCAGGCTCTTTCTTTTTCCATAAGCCTGAACCTGCTGTCTGCAGCCAGATATGTGACTATGATCTTATCCTCCGGCAGCTTGAAGTATTTGATGATATCCTGCTTGGAGTAGTTGGATACGGTTATTACCTTATCACATTTTTCCAGTATATAGGGCATTTCCTCCATAAACTTATCCAAATAGCTTTTTCCGCAGGTTTCAGGCATGACGTAGGGTATAAGATCGTGAACAGTAGCGATATAGGAGCAGTGCTTTGACTTGGGAAGCCCCAGTCCGTTCTGGGGCAGGTGAAAGACGTCGCAGTTGATCTTCTTCACCTGGGCGGGGAGAAATACTTCATCCCAAAATTTTTTATTCTTTTCACCAAACAAGGTAAGGTTAATATTGCTTCTTCCCAGAAGAAAGTCATACCCGTCGTTAGGCCAGAAAAAGCTGTAGTTGTTCCGGCCGTCAATATTAATTATATTTTCCATAAGTCTTGCTGTATAGGTGCCTATGCCGGTTCCGGCATATAGCTTGGCTCCCCTTGTATCTATGCATATATGCATATAATTCACTCCTATAAATAGTCGTTAGTCACTAGTCACTAGTCGCTAGAGTTAAGGCAGGGCTCCGCAGCCCTAGCCCAGTCTTCGAAGGCCTGCTTAAATCCTAGAGACCAGCGACTAGAGACTAGTGACTTTGCCCCATAGGAATACCCATAATAAACATTATATTTTACTATTCTTGTACCTGTGACTGGTGCTGATAGTAAAAGCAGTAACACAATTTTTCCGGCATCATATAATGATATAAATGCTGTGAAAATGAGAGGATTATATGGATACAAAGCTTATTGAGGAATCTTACGGTTTTCGAATCAAGGATATCCGGAATATTAAGAATGTCAGCAGGATAGAGACGGACTGCGGAGTTAAGTGCTTGAAGAAAGCTCACATGAGTCCGTCATTTTTCCTCTTTATATACTCAGCTGTAAACTATCTGAAGGAAAAAGGATATGAAGGGGTAATCCCGTATAGTACCGCTATTGACGGAAGTATTTGCATACCTGACGGCAAGTATGTTTACTATGTGGTTGATTGGGTTGAAGCAAAAGAGTGCAGATTCAAAAGAGAGGAAGAACTAAAAAAGGCCATAAGAGCAGCAGCAGAGCTTCACAGGGCATCTGCCGGCTATGTGCCTCCAAAGGGTGCGAAGCCAAGAGTATTCTATAACAAGTGGGTGGAGAAGTGTGATAAGAAAAGCAAGGAGCTGTTGGAATTCGGCAAAGCCATTGAAGAAAAGGAATATATAGACGATTTTGATGAGATATTTTCCAGACATCTGAAATATTACCTGCAGCAGGCTAAAGAAAGTGCCGGAATGATAAATGAAAGTCCATACTGGGAAATATCCGGGAAAAGTGAAAAGTCAGGGGAATTCTGCCACCATGATCTGGCCAACCATAACTTCCTGATATCAGACAATGGAAATATATATCTGATTGATTTTGATTACTGCATAATGGATACCAGGCTTCATGATCTTTCCAGTCTCATTATACGGAACATGAGATATGGAGTTTGGGATATTGACAAGGCATATTTCATACTCGATGAATATAACGGGATATATCCGATAGACCAGAAGGATCTTAAGGTAATAAAGGCATTTATGACTTTTCCGCAGGATTTCTGGCAGGTAGGCTTGCAGTACTACGTGGAGAAGCAGCCCTGGACTATGGAATACTTCCTGATGCGACTCAACAGGATTGTAAATGACAGGGAAATAAGAGACAAATTTCTAAAGGAATTTTTAAAGCTATAAAGGTTGCGAGGTATCTCGTATCTCGCATCTAAATTATAAGGAGTTGGGTTTATGAGCGACAAGAAGCATGGCAATGAAATATTAAGTGTGGAAAGTGGCATGTGCCCTGTAGAACAGGTCGAAAAGCTGGAGAGCTTCATAAAGGATATGAAGGATGAATTAAAACAGCTAAAAAAGATTGGCAAGCACAAGGAAAAGATTGAGAAGCTTGAAAAGGAGAAAAAGAAGATAATAAGCAAAAAGCTTAAGAAGCATCATAAGCACCATTAAGTGAATATTAACACAACAACTTACTTGTTTTTCAAAGTGTTAATAATCACAACTAATACATTTCGCGAAATACATTTTACATTCTTTATTCAAATTTCGCGTAAATGTTTCCTTAGTTGTTGTTGAATTCGCACTTTACCCAATAGTAATACTTTTGTGCGTTCAACATTGATTCAGTGCCTCGCGTGCTCAAGAAAGGATATACGTTACGAGGCACTATATTATCACGCCACAAGAAAGGGTGATGTTATGTCCGGCGGATATGGAAAGCTGAAAAGGCATGATTTGAAGCTTCTGATAGAGAGCCTGTATGGTTTGGAAGTAAAAAACATGCAGGAAGATGACAGGGGCATAATTGTCTATACGGACAAAGGAATAAAAAGACTGAAAGAGACAAAAAGCAATGAAGCAAATATATTATTCGCAGCATCAGCTTATGAGCATATCTGCAATAATGGGTTCAGACGGCTCAGCTGTATGAACCGAAGCTTAAACGGAAGCTATTGCATGAGATATGACAAGAGCAACTATGTACTTCAGGATTTTACCAAGGGCAGGGTATATGATGTAGCGGACAAAGAAGCCGCAGCAGTTGTGGGAAGGGCACTTGCGGAGTTTCATAAGGCGGGGGAGCAGTTTGTGCCTATACCGGGAAGCCGTGCCCGTGTTGACTGGGGAAAATGGATGGAGAAGTTCAAGGCAAATTCCATCAGTCTGAAAAAGTTCAGAGAAATTGTATGTCTGAAAGAAAGAAATAATGAGTTTGACAAAATATTTGCCGTGAATGTTGATGAGTTTCTTGGTAATATGAAATACTCCTGTGAGCTGCTGAAGAAAAACGGGTATCTTGACAAGGTCAGGGAGGCAATGGCATGTAATCAGATTACCCATAGCGAATTCAAAAAGCATGCAATATTGGAAGAGGCAGGAGATGTATTCATAACCAATCTTGAAGAATGCAGCTATGATATTTGTGAAGTTGATATAGCGACACTGTTTGAGAGCTTTTCAGGAAAGAACAAGGTCGGGTTGGTAAGTGCGGCATTAGAGGCATATTCAGGAATAAAGCCCTTGGATAGGTACTCAATAAAGATAATAACAGCATTTATTATATACCCTAAGAGGTTCTATAAGGTTGTGGAAAGTGCTTACGGAAGAAGGAAGAACTATAACGAAATCGAACTGGTACGAAAGCTTGAGAGAAGCATAAAGAGGGAAAAAAGAAAAGAAGAGATTATTAAGCTGCTTGATTCCTTATGACGCAACTGTATAATATTGCGTCAGGTACGAGGTTCGGGGTGCGGGGTTCGAGGGGGACGGGTAACACGGTTTTCCTCGTGACCTGTTACCCGTACTCCGTTCCCCCCGGACCTCGAACCTCGTACCCCGCACCTTTTTTAATAGGGAAGTGATTCAATTAGTGAGGATGGAGCTTTTTATGGAAGAAAACAGGCAATTGGAAAGAGATTTTCTGGGCGAATATAATCTTGACGCCAGGCTTTTTGAAGCTATGGGTTTCAAGGTCAAACAGATTGTCCCTGTAAGAAGCGTATACAGGATAGTTACAGACAAGGGGTTTTTCTGTCTCAAGAAGCTCAGGTTTCCCATGGAAGATATGATTTTCATATTTGAAGCAGTAGAACATCTCAGGGAGAAAGGCTTCGGGAATGTCTTCAACATAGTCAAGCAGAAAAATGGAGAAAACTTTATATGCTTTAAAGACGAAAAGTATTTCCTTACCGAATGGATAGACGGCAGGGAATGTGATTTTTTGAATCCTATAGATCTTGATGCTGCCGTTGATGTGCTTGCACATATGCACAATGCGGCAGAGGGATATTTGCCTGCTGTATGCCCTACCGGCAGGTGCTACTATGGAAAATGGCCGGAGAATTTCAGCAGAAGAATAGAGGAAATGAAGCTGATAAAGGAGCAGGTGCTGGCAAAACCGGAAAAGAGTGATATTGACAAAATATATCTTGATTATGTGGATATGTGCATAAATGACGGGAAGGAAGCACTACTGCTGCTCAATAAAACTGATTATAAAGGTATCTCAGAGGCTGCAGCAAGCAAAGGGAGCTTTATACATCATGATTTTGCCCATCATAATATATTGCATACCTTTGATGGGAGAACGTATGTAGTTGATTTTGACTACAGCATAATGGATATCAGGATGCATGATGTAGGAAGCCTTATAGTAAGAAATATGAAAAAGTTAAACTGGGATATTGACAAGGCTTTGGAAATAATTCAGAGCTATGACCGTAGAAATCCGGTGAGCAGCGAGGAGCTGAAGGTTCTTGCTCCCTTCTTCCTCTTCCCCCAGGACTTCTGGATGATATCCAGGCAATACTATATTGAGAGGAAAGCTTGGGACGAGGAGGATTATGTGGACAAAATGAGCACAAAGTCCGAATATACACTGATGCGCCGGAAGTTTATAGAAGAATATGAGAAGAGAGTATGAAAACAGTCGCTAGTCGCTAGACACTAGTTGCTAGGTTTAGGGCAGGGCGCTGATGTAGGGGCGGCCATTGGCCGTCCCTTATTATACTCCATAGCCTTGCTCAATTCTAGATACTAGAGACTAGCGACCAGTGACTATCCTTCAAAGCAACACCCCGTTACTATATCTCATTTCTACGGTATAAGTGGCTATAGGCACTCATATAAATTATTAGGGCCCCATCCGGGGTAATTTTGTGTATATTATGAGGTGCCGCCGATGAATATAGATGCTATTGCCAAAGAGTTCGAGTGCAGAATTTTTTACAGCAAGCCTTTGAGGGCTGTAAATCTGGCTCAGACCGACAGGGGATTGGTGATAATAAAAGAGACCTACAGAGAGCCGGATAAGATACTGTACATACATGGCCTGAAGGAATATTTATATGAGAAGGGTTTTACAAGGCTTGACAGATATTTGCCCTCCAGATATCAACTGCCTTTTGCTATATACGAAAACAGGATTTTTGTAATGGAAGACTATATCGAGGGAAGAGAATGCACCTTTACCAACCCTTATGACAGGGAGGCAATCGTAAAGGCGCTGGCACAGCTTCACAATGCAGGTAAGGGATACTCACCTGCTACCGGTGCTGCAAGCAGGAATAGCATAGGCAAATGGGGAAAGTCCTACAGGAACAAAATTGACGATTTGATAGAGTTTAG
This sequence comes from Clostridia bacterium BRH_c25, assembly GCA_001515955.1. The sequence continues at coordinate 8,332 of LOES01000115.1, forward strand.
GGAGCTTGCCAGGGGAAAAAGGAAAAAGAGCAGGTTTGACATCATGTTCCTGGAGGATGTGGACTTTTACATAGAGCTATGCTGGAGAGGTTACGACACCTTGAAGAATTCCAATTATGAAGAAATATGCAAAAAAGCAAAAAAAGACAATGTCATATGCCATCATGACTACACATATCACAATCTTATCATCGGGCCGGAAGGAGAGGTCAATGTCATAGATTTTGATTACAGCTGCCATGAGCTTCCGGTATATGACCTGGCTTCACTGATACAGAAGATATTGAAACGTTACAGCTATGATGTCGATATGGCCTTGGAGCTGATAGAGGATTACTGCAGTATTGCACCTCTCCGCAAGGAGGATTTTGTGCTGATGCTGTCGCTTTTCGAGTTTCCACAAAAGTTCTGGAGAATAACCGAAAGATATTATAAAGGGAAGACCGATTGGAATGAGAAGACCTTCCTTAGCAAATACAATGACATAGTCATAATGAAGGAATTCGTCCTGGACTTTGTAGAAAGCTTCAGGAGATATATATAGACTCTAGATGCGAGATACGAGATTCGAGTATTAAGCCAGACTTCGAAGACTTTGCTTGGATCCTCGCATCCCGCATCTCGCATCTCGAATCTAAAAAAACAGTACAAAGTACTGTTTTTTTCATTCACCTTGTCAGCATGAACATCATACTATGTATTATACGGGCTGTCATAAAGAGTCTGTAAGTTGTGCATTAGGGGGTTGCAGATTGTGGATATCAAAGTGGGAGATATTGTTGCGAGGAAGTCCTATGGCTTAGACATACTGTTCAAGGTTCATGATATAGTGACCGGCAAAGAGGCCGCCAGAACAATAATTCTGAAGGGACTTAACTATAGGCTTATTGCTGATGCACCGGAGTCAGACATAATAAAAATGCCGATGAACAAGGTTAATGATGAAATACATGCCTTGGAAAAAAGACTGGGCAAACTCTCCAAAACCGGCGGATTCAGAGCTATGGCCATGCAGAGAAAGCTTCTGCCTAAAAGAGAGGAGTATAGCAGGTTCGAACTGCCGGGAAAAGTACTTCATATAGACGGTGATAGTGATTACTTGTCTATGTGCATGAAGTATTACAAAGAGCAGAGCATCAGTGCGGTAGGAAAGCTTGTACCGGAAGCCGACCAGCCAAAGCTTATCAGGGGGCTGCTTATGGAGAACAACCCGGATATAGTTATAATAACTGGACATGACAGCATGCAAAAGCAGGAAGGTGCAGGCAAAGATTCTATAGACAGGTACAAAAATTCGAGATATTTCGTTGAAGCAGTCAAGGAAGCTAGAAAATATCAGCAGTCATTGGATGAGCTGGTAATTATAGCAGGAGCGTGCCAGTCGTATTATGAGGGCATATTGTCTGCAGGAGCAAATTTTGCAAGCTCACCTGCCAGAATACTGATACATGCCCTGGATCCGGTCATGCTGTGCAGAAAGATTGCATTTACTCCTATCGATAAAACAGCTCCTATAGAGGAAGTGCTGGAGGGCACCATGACAGGGGTAAAGGGCATTGGGGGTATACAGACAAGAGGAAAACTCAGAGCGGGGATGCCCAGGTCTCCCTATACTCCATAACAAGGGAGGAAATAGAATGTTGTTTAAGGCGTATGACTGTGAAAAAAATATTGGGATAAATATGGATTTAAACGAGCTGACAGCGAGGATAACAAGCTATAATACAGTTGGAGAACATGAGTTTGAGCTTCTGAAAGCTTTTGCCGTAATGGCAAGGACAGAGCTGGCAAGAAAAACCTTCATATATGGCGGCAAAGGCTGTGAGAACCATAAAGGCTTTGATATATGCACTGAACCGGGGCACTGCCTGGAATATGGCCTTACCGATGTTGAGGTGCCGGAGGCCGTATGTGAGGCTGTTGCTGCAACAGAGATGGAAATTATGCTTTTTGAAGGCAGGCCGATAAAACCATTTTTTCATTACAGATGCGGCGGAGCAACAGAAAACTCAGAAAATGTACTGGGTAATAGGATAACTTATCTTAGGCGGGTGCTCTGCTCTTTTTGTACAAATATTGAGGACAGTGAAAGCGACAAGTACTTTACGGTATGCGAGCTGGAGGAGCTGTTAAAAACCAGGCTGAGCAAGCCCGAAGGGATATACTATAATATTAAGGGAATGTTTGAAGATATAGAGGTTGATGAGCATGGCAAAATAAACAGAATAAAGATCGGTTCAAAAACCTTCAAGGGAACTGAAGTCAGAGAGCTTCTAAAGCTCAACTCAACCAGATTTGACTATATACCTGTGAAATTCCTTGTCAAGTGCATCGGAACAGGTCATGGACTGGGACTCTGCCAGTGTGGAGCAAATGAAATGGCGAAATCGGGCAATAACTATCATGAGATTTTGAAATACTACTATACAGGAGTGTGCTTTGAGGAAATGAAGCTTCCTGACTCCAGCAAGCCGCTGAAGGGTGTCAGAATTGTGCTGGATGCGGCTCACGGCGGAGCTGCTTGTGATGATAACAAGGGTATAACAGGCCTCAGAGAAAAGGATGTTAATCTTGATATTGTGCTGAAGCTCAGAAGCCTTCTTGAGAAGCAGGGGGCTGAAGTTTTTCTTACAAGAGACAGTGATGTTGAAATGGTGCTTTCTGACAGGGCTGCCATATCCAATGGGAAAAGGCCGGACTTTTTTTTATCGGTCGGACAAAATAGTTTTCCCAACTCAACTGCCTCCGGCTCTGAAACATATTATTACAGGGGAGACAGTCAGGGAGAAAAACTGTCAAAGCTTATAATAGAGGAACTGTGTAAATCTCTTGGCATTAAGAACAGAGGAGCAAGAACAGCCGAATTCTACCTGCTCCGGGAGGTAAAGGCATCTGCTGTAATAGTTCAGCTTCTTTATATGAGTAATCCGGAAGATGAAAAGCTTTTGTTCGATCAAGGCTTCAGAGAAGCTGCAGCAGCGGCAATATTCAGGGCATTCCGGACATGTTACGATATGCTTGGAAATGGAGTTGCTGCAAAATGATAAATTTTGAATAGGTCAAGACCCATCCCTACAATACGCAGGGAATGGTCTTGGCCATTCCACATTTTGTAACAGCATATATTTTTTTCACTATCATTCATGAAAAACATGCGATTCGGGGAATAATAGTACTATTATCATATATAATAGCTGTAAATTGAAATAAAAAAATTTGACTAATAAAGTATAAGTTGATATAATATTTTGTTTCAATTGACATATAATATATGTTATGATAAAATATAAGATGTTGGGAAGGAAGGTGATTTTTTATGGCTTCAAAAAATACCCTCTCCCTCATCAAAAGCAATATAGACAACTATGTTGGGGAAAGAGTTGTACTCAGAGCCAATAAAGGCAGGAAGAAGATAAGCATCAAGCAAGGTGTGATTGAGAAGACGTACCCCAGTATATTTTTAGTACGAATTGAAGGAGAAGTGCCTGAAGACTTCGGGAGAACCGTCTCATTCAGCTATTCAGATATACTGACAAAGTCTATCGAACTATTCGCATGTAAGGATAATGTAAAGATAGGCTGCATGTAGTAATCTCTAATAACAAAAGAACTTAGCCTTTTTGCAGCAGCATTTGTTGAAGTATTAGTAGCAGTTATCGCCTTAAAGGCGAAGTTATATACTATTAGGCAACCTTGTGAGGCAAAAAATTGAGACCCGTATAGGGTTCTTAATTTTTTTTGCCTTTTTTTCATATATTTTGAACGCACAAAAGTATTCCTATTGGGTAATGTGCGAATTCAATAACAATCAAGGAAATATTTACGCGAAATATTTAGCATAATAATTTTTTATTCCTGCTTCTAAATTAATATGCATATAATGCATAAATATGGCAGAGTCTAATTATTAATCGTGAAGTGGTTAGAATGCAAAAGCTGTCGATTTTTATCCCGTACTTTATATTTATACAATTCAACGGTGAATTAATATGCAGGTGCATGGAATAAAATGTAAAATATCCCTTGAACACTGCATACCAATTACTTGTACAATAATTGGTATTTGTATATACTAAAGTTGGTTGAATGGAATAGGAAGGGAGATTAACAAATGTTTGATGCAGACAGAGGTCCTTTTTTGAATGTTACGTCTGAAATAGGCAAATTAAAAGCTGTCCTGTTGCACAAGCCGGGTAAAGAGTTGGAAAGACTTACTCCGGATTATCTGAGAGAGCTTTTGTTCGATGACATCCCATGGCTCAGGAAGATGAGGGATGAGCATGATGAGTTTGCCGAAATCTTGAGGCAGAGAGGTACAAAGGTTTATTATGTTGAAGAGCTGCTGACAGAGATTCTGGATAATGTAGATGTCAAAAGGAATCTCATAAATGATATATTGCTTCATTGCCACATGGAAAACAATGAGCTGCGTGAGCTGATATTTTCCTATCTGCTTGATAAAAGTCCTGCAGAAGTAGCAGAAATAGCCATAGCAGGCCTGAATAAGAAGGATATACCTGATGTGGAGAGGGAGTACAGCCTTTCGGATTATGTAAGCAAGGATTATCCGCTATATATAAATCCGATACCAAATTTGTATTTCATGAGAGATCCGTTGTCTATCATAGGAAGCGGAATATCCATCAACTCCATGCACACTGATGCAAGAAGAAGAGAGCCGATGATAATAAAATATATATATGACTATAATCCACTTTTCAGAAAGGATTACTCCCAGATATGGTATAATTATACTATACCTCACAGCATAGAGGGCGGAGATATTCTGGTGCTGAGCAAAGAGGCAGTGGCAGTTGGCTGCAGTGAAAGAACTTCCGCCAATGGTATTGAAATTCTTGCCCGGAACCTGTTCGCCGGGAATGAGAATCTGAGAGAAGTGCTGGCGGTACAGATACCTCCCATTAGAGCGTTTATGCATCTTGATACAGTATTCACAATGGTTGATAGGGATAAGTTCACAGTATATCCCGGCATATTGGACAGGGTTACAGTTTATAAGCTTACCCGCGGCAGCAATAACGGAGTAAAGGTCACTGCAGAGGATGATCTTGTTGAAGCTCTAAAGAAGAGTCTCAGGCTTCCTGCAGTCAGCCTGATACAAAGCGGCGGAGGAGATGTAATAACAGCTGCAAGAGAGCAGTGGAATGATAGTACCAATACTCTGGCAATAGCTCCAGGTGTTGTAGTGACTTACTCAAGAAATGAAGCTTCAAATGAGGTGCTTAGGAAGAATGGCATTGAGGTGCTTGAAATAGACGGTTCAGAGCTGGTAAGGGGTAGAGGAGGCCCAAGGTGCATGAGCATGCCGCTTGTTAGGGAAAAAATATAATAGTCGCTAGTCACTAGTCGCTAGTCTCTAGATTCAGGGTAAGGCTTTGGGGTATGGTTGCGCGTTTCGCGTTTCGAGTTGCGCGGGTTTTAGCAGGGCGTTGTAGGGGCGCCCATTGGGCGTCTGGCTTCAAAGGCATTTCTTAACCCATTGCCCATTGCCGGAAAGTATTATAATATCACACAGTCAGTATAAAATTCTAAGTTCAAATAGAAATAACAATTAATTTATAAAGATAAAGGAGAGATTATAAAATGGCAGTTAATCTTAAAGGCAGAAGTTTTCTTACATTAATGGATTTTTCACCAATGGAGATCAGGTACATGCTGGATTTGTCCCACGACTTGAAATCCAAGAAAAGAGCGGGCATATCCAATTATCTTCTCAAGGGCAAGAACATAGTTCTGCTTTTTGAAAAGACTTCTACAAGAACAAGATGTGCTTTTGAAGTAGGTGCCCTTGAAGAAGGAGCACATGTAACATATCTTGATCAGGGAAGCTCACAGATGGGCAAGAAGGAATCTCTTGAAGATACGGCCAAAGTACTGGGAAGATACTATGACGGTATAGAGTACAGAGGCTACAAGCAGTCTGTAGTTGAGGATCTTGCGAAGTACTCAGGAGTTCCGGTGTGGAACGGTCTTACGGATGTTGACCATCCGACACAGATACTGGCAGATATGCTTACAGTTGAAGAACATGTAGCAAAGCCACTTAATAAGGTTAAGGTTGTATTTGCAGGAGATACAAGAAACAACATGGCATATGCATGGATGTATGGCTGTGCAAAGATGGGCATGCACTTTGTAGCATTGGGACCAAAGGAGTTAAGCCCAAGTCAGGATATAATAAATAAAGTGAGTGAAATAGCAAAGGAAACCGGTGCAGTAATTGAAGTCGCTCACGATCTGGAAGCTGTAAAGGGCGCTGATGTAATATACACAGATGTTTGGGCATCCATGGGCGAAGAGGATCAGATTCCTGAGAGAGTAAGACTGCTTACACCGTACAAGGTTACCATGGAAATGGTCAATAAGACAGGTAATCCCGATGTTATATTCATGCACTGCCTGCCGGCATTCCATGATTTTGAAACCAAGCTTGCAAAGGAAATGAAGGAAAATGGCCTGGATATAAGGGAAGTGACTGATGAAGTATTCAGAAGCAGACATTCTGTAGTGTTTGACGAAGCAGAAAACAGAATGCATACAATAAAGGCAATAATGGTAGCGACGCTGTAAAATCAGATACGAGATACGAGACTCGAGATTCGAGATAGGAACGGCCTTTGTGCCGTTTCTCTGTGGGAGCGACCAATGGTCGCCGATATAGGCTTCGGAGACTTTACTTGGGCACTCGCATCTCGTATCTCGCATCTCGAATCTAATTTTTTCGTAAAGGAGAAGGTTTATGTCGGTGACAAAGGTAGTTGTAGCATTAGGTGGAAACGCTCTGCAGGAGGCAGGCACTCCTGCAACTGCGGAAGCGCAGCTTAAGGTAGTGAATAAGACGGCTGAGTATCTGGCGGAAATGAGCATAAGAGGATACGAAATGGCAGTAGTACATGGCAATGGACCTCAGGTTGGGAGAATACTTCTTGCTTCAGAGACTGCTGCAGATGTAACCCCTGCAATGCCCTTCGACGTATGCGGAGCAATGAGCCAGGGTTATATAGGCTATCACATTCAGCAGGGTTTGAGAGAGGCTATAAGGAAGAGAGGCAGGAACATACCTGTTGTCACAGTGGTTACACAGGTGGTGGTAGATAAGGATGACCCGGGCTTCAAGAACCCGACAAAGCCGATCGGTGCATTTTACACAGAAGAAGAAGCTTTGACGCTTAAGACAGAAAAGGGTTATGTGGTAAAGGAAGATGCGGGAAGAGGCTGGAGAAGAGTTGTTGCATCTCCAATGCCCAAAAAGATAGTGGAGCTTTCTGCAGTTAAAGAGCTGTGGGATACTACAATTGTTGTAACTGCAGGGGGCGGAGGTATACCTGTAATTGAGAAGGAAGACGGCTCTCTGGAGGGTATAGCTGCAGTCATTGATAAGGACCTTGCTGCTGAAAGACTTGCTGAGGATATTGGTGCAGATATACTTATGATACTTACTGAGGTTGAGAAGGTCTCAATCAATTTCAAAAAGCCGGACCAGAAGGACCTTTCCAGCATAACTGTTGCAGAAGCTGAACAATACATCAAGGAGGGACATTTTGCGCCGGGCAGCATGCTTCCTAAAGTGCAGGCAGCTATGATGTTTGCAAAAGCAAATCCAGGCAAGAAAGCGATAATAACCTCCCTCTATAAAGCGGTAGAAGCCTTGGAAGGCAAGGCAGGAACAGTAATTACACAATAATAGTTTTAGAAAACTCAAGCAAGTGCTTGAGTTTTTTTATTTATTTTAGTATTCTGTATATATTGAACGCAAAAAGTATTACATTGGGCAAAGTGCGAATTCAATAACAATCAGGAAAATATTTACGCGAAATTTGAATTAAGAATGTAAAATGGTTTTCGCGAAATATATATATAAATCGCACAAAGAAGATTACATAGAATAGAAGCGATTTATAACATCAA